>JBAXSA010000165.1:0-6309 GCA_037130945.1 Pseudomonadota bacterium
TCGCTCCATGTCGGACAGAAAGATCCGGATGCGCTGTATATCTCGCTTGGCCTGCGGAATGAGTACCTTCTCAAACAGGTTCACCCGCTGGGCGGTTTTATTGAGTGCTTCCGAAATACACCGATAGCGTTCTCTCAGAATCGACACCCGCACGGTCAAACCGGCCAGAGCCCGCAGTCCCTCAAGAAAGGCATCCAGCCAGAACGGCGTGGATAACAGACTATAGGGTTTGGTTTCAAAAGAAACCTCTTGGAGAACCGGCAGACGCACACCCACGATATTCTCGATCCTAGTATCCATCCCAACCTTGGACACCATCCCCTCGACATGATGCAGCATGCCCGGCAGCATTGGAAACCGGCCTGGCAGGGCAGATTCCAGCGCAGCCAGTTCTGTTTCTGTCTGTTTCAGAACTTGCTCGGCCTTCATTCGCTCTGCCATCAGCTGTTGCCGCTTCAGTTGCAGCGAGGGCAGATACTTCTGGAAGGTCTTGAGCCGGAGCGTTTCCTTCTGAAGTGAACTCTTGCTGAGCGTCGCGGCCGACATATCGCTAGCCTTTCATCCCATCTTTCGGAAAAAATCGGTCAACCAGGCTTTGTTTCATTAACAATTCATGGGGCTCAAAACACTCGGCAAGCGTTTTCCAACCGAGATCCAAGGCATCCTCCAAAGGGATCGACACATTGATGTCCATAAAACGCTTTTTGAACAGATCTCCGAATTTCAAGAGCTTTTCATCGAAATCCGACAATTCGAAAGACATGGCTCTTTTCTGCGCCGCCTCTCGGCCTCCCGAATAAAAACGGATCAGGGTATTCATAATCTGGGAATGATCCTCGCGGGTTTCCTTACCGATGACATGCTGTTTTAGTCGTGACAGCGAGCCAAAGGGATCAATAACGCCACCGTGCAGGTAAAACTGTCCTTCCGTAATGTAACCGGTGTTATCCGGCACAGGATGGGTGACGTCGTTGCCGGGCATGCTGGTGACGCTCAGAATGGTGACCGACCCGGCCCCGTCGAAATCGCAGGCCTTTTCATAACGGCGAGCGAGCTGAGAATAGAGGTCACCCATATACCCCCGGTTCGAGGGAATATGTTCCATGGCGATACCGATTTCCTTCAGGGCGTCTGCAAAGGCGGTCATGTCGGTGAGCAACACCAGCACCCGCTTATTTTCTTCCACCGCAAAACGCTCCGCCACCGCGAGCGCCATGTCCGGCACCAGCAACGCCTCCACAACCGGGTCGGAAGCCTGGTGGACAAACATCACAGTTCGCCCAAACACCCCGGCATTTTCGAAAGTCGTCCGGAAAACATGGAAATCATCGAAGATGAGTCCCATCCCGCCGAACACGACGATGTCGGCATCTGCTTGAATTCCGATGCGGGCCAAGAGCGGGTTGTAGGGTTCGCCAGCAATGGAAAAGATCGGGATCTTCTGGCTCTCGACGAGGCAGTTGAAGACATCAATCATCGGGATGTTGGTGCGAATCATCCGAGAAGCCAGCAAACGGCGCATCGGATTGACCGTCGGGCCGTTGATCTCGATTTTGGGGTCGGATTCCAGATCCGGGCCGGCGTCCATGGGTGTGCCGTCACCCCGGAAGATGCGCCCGAGGATGTTCGAAGAGTAAGTCGTGCGAAAGGGTTGGCTGAGAAATCGTACCACTGCGCGGGTGGACAAACCTTTGGTTCCCGTGAAAACTTGCAGCGAAACCTCATCTTTTTCCAGACCAATCACTTGAGCCAGCGAGCTGTGTCCAGATTCTTCGACAACAGCCAACTCTCCGAAGGTGGCAGCTAAAGGGCCTTCACCAACAGGCACTCGAACCTTGAGGATATCCCCCCGGATTCCGAGGATCTGCGTGTATCTCAGGAGACTTTTCGGCATGTTCTGCGCAACCTTTCAATACTACTAATTTGCTTTCTAAAGGGATGTTGAATCCCACCTTACTAATATTACCCTGATTCCCCAGGATACCACAGCAGATTTATCGGAACCGATGGGGTAGGTGTCAAAAAATTATCAGCAAAAATCACAGACTCGCTCCTTCAAACAAAATCCGCGCGGCCCAAGAGACCCCGTCGAAATCGCAGGCCTTCTCCCTAAATCTCACAAAAGCGAACGGGCGAAAGATAGCATATGCACCGATTCGACGCAATAGAGGCTATCCGTTTAACCCACGCAACTGATTGATTTTACAAGGTGTCACGGCTTAAGTGAGTAGCCCCAAGCCGGTTGAAGCAGTAGCCATTTCGTCCCGCCTTTTTCGCCTCGTACATGGCGGCGTCGGCGATCTTGATCAGGGTTTCCGGATCCTCAGCATCATCGGGATAAAGGGCAATGCCGATGCTGGTTCCGATGTGACAAGCAATGCCTTGCAGGATGAAAGGTTTGGAAATGGCCACCACAATCTTGGCGGCAATTTCCTCGGCCATCAATTCGTCGGGAATGTACTTAACGACCATGGCAAATTCGTCACCGCCGAGGCGTGCCACCGTGTCCATGTCACGCACCAGGGTGGTGAGGCGCCGGGCCACCTCCTGCAAGAGCAGATCACCCACCGCGTGGCCGTGGGTGTCGTTGACTTGCTTGAACCAGTCGAGATCGAGATAGAACACGGCGGTCTTCTTGCCGTCTTCATACCGGCTATTGTCCTTGATCGCCTGATGGAGCCGATCGCGGAAAAGAATACGATTGGGGATGCCGGTGAGGGCGTCGTAAAAGGCGAGTCGTTCCAAACCCTCCTCGGCTTCCTTGAGACGGCTGATATCCGAGAACATCCCGACATAATGGGTAATCTCGCCGTGGGTGTTGCGGATGGCACTCAGGCTGAGCCATTCTGCGTAAATCTCGCCGTTTTTGCGGCGGTTCCAGATCGTCCCCTGCCAATCGCCGCTCTCCATAAGATGTCCCCACAGTGTCTGGTAAAACGCCGCATCATGGCGCTCCGAGCGGAGAAACCTGGGGTTTTGGCCGATGGCCTCCGCTGCCGTGTAGCCCGTGAGCCGGGAGAAGGCCGGATTGACCATCTGAATCCGCACCTGGGTGTCGGTAATAATGATCCCCTGGGCGGCGTGGTGGATGATGTTGGATCCGAGTTTCAGGTGCTGCTCCGCCTCCTTGCGCTCGCTGATGTCGCGCAGGATGCCGAGGGCATGCCAGCCGGTCTGGCCCTCGACTGCGGCGACCGAGATCTCCACCGGAATCTCCCGGCCATCGGCACGGCATCCCACCATCTCGCTGGTGTTGCCCACGATGGTTCCCTCGCCACAGGTCAGGAAATGGGGAAAGTTGACCGCGAAGGCGGCACGAAAACGCTCGGGAACAATCAGGTCATGCAGAACCTGACCTTGCGCCCGCGCCACCGGGAATCCGAAGATCCGCTCCGCCGCCTGGTTCCAAAAGGCGATTCGTCCCTGCGAATCCATCTCGATGACGGCATCCTGCGCCGATTTCGCCATATTGCGAAAACGCGCTTCGCTGGTACGCAGTTCCCCCTCCGCGCGCTCTCGCCCTCGCACTGCGACCGCCGCCTGTCCCAGCCCCACCAGTAGAACTGCAAACAGGGCCATGCCCATCCCCAGCAGATTGCGGTTGGAACGGGTCAGCAGTTGGTCAAGGGTGTCGCGATTGGCGGTGATATCAAAATAGATCTCACAGGCACCCAGGAAACGGCCATCCCGCATGATCGGGACATAAACCTCCACCACGTCGGCCTGGACATTGCGCCCCTCCATGCTGGCACCAGCCTTGCGCACCACCTGACTGAAGACCCGGCCTTGGGCAATTTGCGTGTGAAAGTAGTCGTGCGGGTTGACCTTGCCGACATCCCCGGCATCGCTGGAATAGATGACGGTGCCATCGGCGGCAAAGATCTGAAGCTCCTCTAGGTGGAAATCGGCCATCACTTCCCGCGCCTGGCGATCAAAACCCTTCGGCAGGGTGGTGAGGGCAATCTCCCCCAAGGCACGCAGGGGGGCACCGAGATGTTGGGTCACCCGTGTTGCCTCATCCTCGACGAAGTGGATCAGCAGGGCCTCGAAGCGCGGATAAGCGATAAAACGCTCGTAGAGGGGAAAGGCCAGGGTCACCATAGCCGCCAGCCACAGGATATTGCGCAGAAACGGCACCCGCAGCAGGGTTCCGGCGATACCCGTCTGGCACCAGATCCTGGCAATACCCTGCCGGTAGTTGTTGTGATTGTGATTTGTAAAGTAGCTCATATTTGGGCATCCTTCAAAAAGGCCAGAAAGTAGTTTACACATTTGGCTCACCGACCTTAAATCAGTAAAGAGTCAGACAGGCCCCCTAGACTCTTTGGGATAGTTGAATCTTCGAGTCTGATGGGATAAATTAAGAATTATGCTGCAATGCAGCATAATTAATCGTTGAGGGCGTAATTTCTACTGTCGAGGTCTGGCATCATCATCGTCATGAACAAAATATCGTCAGACAAGGATTTAGCTCTGATTGAAGGCGTCGCCCGTGTCGTCGCCATCGAGGGTGACGTGGCCTGGCTGGAACCCGAGCAGAGTACCTCCTGCGGTGGCTGTACCTCGTCCCCGGCCTGCGGCGAAAAGGGTCTGGGAACCGTGGCTAGCCGACTCGCAGCACGACGTTTTCCGATCACTGACCACCCGGGCCTTGCCGTTGGCGAACGGGTGGTCGTGGGGGTGCGAGGGGATGCACTGATGAAGGCCGCAGCCACTGCCTACGCCGTTCCTCTGATGGCCCTGCTGGTGGCTGGGGGGATTGCCCAGTGGGCCGCCGACAACGATGGCATCACCCTGGCAGCCAGTGTCGTCGGGCTGGCGCTCGGTCTGGGCCTTGCCCACCTCGGCGCGATTCGGCTGCGGGGCGTAATCACCCCCAGATTTCTGCGCCGGGCCGGATCCAGCCCAGTCTGCCATCTCACCTAAAAGGGCATCGACGATGCACAACTACCTCTCCCTGATGCTCAGTGCGGCCCTGGTCAACAACGTGATCCTGGCCCGTTTTCTGGGCCTCTGCTCGTTTATGGGCGTGACCACGCGAGTCGATACCGCCGTCGGCATGGGGCTTGCGACAACCTTCGTTATTACCGTCTCGTCGATGCTGGACTGGGCGCTCGAGGCTTACCTGCTACAGCCCTTCGGACTCGGCTATCTGCGCACGGTGACTTTTATCCTGGTGATTGCCGCCGCCGTGCAGTTTACTGAAATGACCGTGCGCAAGGTGTCGCCGCCTCTTTTCCAGATGCTGGGTATTTATCTACCCCTGATCACCACCAACTGCGCCGTGCTGGGCGTCACCCTGCTGCTGGCCGAGGGCAAGATGAGTTTTATTGCCAGCACGCTGTTTGCCTTTGCCTCCTCGTTGGGCTATAGCTTGGTAATGGTGATCTTTGCCGGGCTGCGCGAACGCTTGGTGTTGGCTGATGTGCCGCGTCTCTTTGCCGGCCCCCCGATTGGTTTCATCACGGCCAGCCTGCTGGCACTTGCGTTTATGGGTTTTTCAGGCATGGGCACATAATCATTGATAAATCTGTCAATACACAATTTTTGATGGAGTTTTACCATGTTGATCACAATTAGCAGTCTTACGGTCATGGGTATCGGCCTTGGCAGCATCCTGGGTGCGGCGGCTCACTTTCTCGCGGTCAAGGAAGATCCACTGGAGGCGGAGTTGCAAGCCCTGCTGCCTGGCTCCCAATGCGGTCAGTGCGGCTATGTGGGTTGTGGCCAGGCGGCGGCAGCGCTGGCGCGGGGCGAGGCCCAGGTCACGCTCTGCACCCCTGGCGGCAAGGCGGTGGCCGAGGCCCTGGCCCGGCGGCTGGGCGTCAGCGTTGACCTGTCCGGGCAGGTGGAAAAGGGCCCGGAATACGCCTTCATCATCGAGGATCTGTGCATCGGCTGCACGCGCTGCATCAAGGAATGCTCGGTGGACGCGATCTTCGGTGCCACCAAGCAGATGCACACGGTGATTGCCGAGGCCTGCCATGCCTGCGGAAGTTGCGTCGATGTCTGCCCTACCGACGCGGTGGTGATGCTGCCGGTGCCTACCACGATCCGTACCTGGCACTGGCCAAAGCCCGAACTCCGGCCCCTCACCGCCTATCAGGCCGCAGCGGAAGCCGGGGGTTTGTAATGGCGACGGTGTTTCGCGTCCGTGGCGGGATTCATCCCGACTACTGCAAGGATTTGACCTGCGAAAAGGCGATCGTCGCCTTGCCAATGCCGGCCTTGCTCACCATCCCGCTACAGCAGCACGTCGGTGCGCCCGCCCAGCTCTTGGTGTCGGCGGGGGAGCGGGTGCGCAAGGGC
>JBAXSA010000166.1:0-6300 GCA_037130945.1 Pseudomonadota bacterium
CGAGCAGGGTGTCGATCGCGGCGCCGGCCGCGACGAGGTTCTTCAATCCCAGCAGCGGCATGCCGAGGTGCGCGGCGGCGAATACGCCGATGATCGCGCCCAAGGTGTTGGCGGCGTAGACCGCGCCTATGCTCTTCTCGCCATAGCCGCGGCGCAGCAACGCATAGGTGATCAGCGGCAGGGTCATGCCGGCGCAGAACGTGGCCGGGAACATGATGGCAAGCGCGATGGCGTGGCTGGAAAGATGGTAGAGCACGTAGCCGGTCTCGGTGCGCGCGACGCCGCGCATGATCCAGGTCATGACATCGAACATGACGCCGTACAGAGGCAGCGTGGCGATGGCGAGCAGGCCCATCACCACCTGCACGATGCCGAGGAGCCGAGTCGGGTCGCTGGTCGCGTCGATGCGCCGCTTGACCCAGTAACCGCCGCAGGCGAGGCCGAAGATGAAGGCCGAGAGCATCAGTTCGAACGAATGCGTGGAGGCGCCCAGCACCAGGGAGAGCATCCTGATCCAGCCGATTTCGTAGATGAAGGAGGCGGTGCCGGTCAAAAGCGCGGTGGCGAGCAGCATCCTGAAATAGCCGGGGTCGGCGGCTTCGCGCGTGTCGAGCGCAGCGGCGGCAGGCGCTTCGGCGCCGCGCGCGATCAGCCAAACCGCCAGCGCCAGTGTCAGATTGATGGCCCCGGCCGCCTGTATGGTGCCCGGCAGGCCCAGCTTTTCGATCATGAAGAAGCCGCTCGCCAGCACGCCGACCGCCGCGCCCAGGCTGTTGGTGAAATAGAGCATGGCGAGCGAGGCGCCCGGGGTGCCGGGGTGGCGCCGGATGAGGCCGCCGCTCATCAGCGGAAACGTCATGCCCAGCAGTATCGATTGCGGCAGGATCAGCGCCGTGCCCAGGGACCACTTGAACCAGGTCGCGGCGAGTTCGGAACCCAGGGCCGGCAGGACGGTGTCGAAGGCGGCGTCGGTCGCGGCGACGAACAGCGAGTGAAACACCAGCGCGCAGACGCCGATGTCCGTCCCTTCACGGATGACGACGATGGGTTCGCCTTTGCTGATCAGCGTCACCACCGGCCCGGATTCGCTGTGGGTCAATGCCCGGTATTCCGCCTCGCGCAGAACATGGATATTCACATCGGCAAATTGTTCACGTTGTTCCGGCGGAACATGGCGCAGCAGTTCCTCGCGCATGGCATCGGCATGTTGCTCAGGATCGCGGGCAGAAGCGCGTACCGCCCCGTCATGACCGTCAGTATGCTGAAGATCATAAACGCGCCCTTCGGGGTCGCGGATGATGACACCTGCCCGCTCGGCCACCTCAAGCACGGCGCGTGGAACCGGGGCATGTTGCTCCGGGACCACCAATACTGGCCTGCCGTGGAGACGTTCCCCCTCTTCGCCCAAACGGGCGAGGCCTTCGGCAAGCACACGCTGATTACTGGGAACCTCGGCTATTCGCGCACCCTCATGATATTTTTCAACTAATTCGTTGATATGACCGATAGCCGCTTCCTCGCCGATCTCGGCAAGCTGGGTGTGTTTGCGCGAACCAATCGTTTCGGTGATGTGTTCGTTAATTTCCGCAGAAGTTGACCGTACCTTGCCAGCCGGCGAATCTTTCGAGAATAGCCGGGCAGGTTGGTCGAGATATTGCGGGCGCTTGAGTTCACCCGCTTCCATGGCCGCAAGTTTAGACGCGCCCAAAGCGAGTTCGTCGTGCGCAAGGAGGCCGTAACGCAATGGGGGCCGCTGTTGGAGGCGATCAACCAAGGGAAGATAGGCCGCTATGCCACGGGCGGGGTGGTGGGCTCCTCGGCCTATTGTCCGCGTTCGACACGTTGTTAAACTCCAAAATAGATACCATTGAGCACTTGGCCTACTCCTATGCCAATAAGTTGTCCGGTTTGGAAGCCCCTGTTGTTTCATATGAAATAACAAGGATAAAAAATCAACTACAAGAGTTCATTGCATCGGCCCCGGAATCCGCCCGTGCTGGGATGCAAGACAAATTAGATGCGGCGATGCGGTACCGTATTGCCAGCACCATGATGGGCCAGGCACAAACGAATGCGGGGAGCCTAGCTTCGCCTAACATGGCGACCTCCGATCCAAATGATGTCGAAGATTCAATCAATATTTTTAAATCGCTGATGAAGGGGGATGCCGGGCGAGACAAAATGCGGACGATCATCGGGCGGATGACAAACAACGGTAGGAGCTTGCCCGATGTCAATCAGCCGTGGTTCAACATGGCGATGCAAGTCGCCAATATGGCCGTGCCGAAAGACTCTGGCAACGCCACGGGATTGGCTTCCAGAGCGGGGGGTTTCAACCTAGCCCAAGCGGTATCGACATCGATCAACCACGCCACGGGCGCTTCCCCGGCGTTGCCGTCAGCCACGCCGTCTCGCGGCGAGGTGGTGACGATCCACCTGGTCAAGGATGGCGTCACCCAATCCGTCGTAGTGCCAAGGCCGGAGAAAGGCCAGGCGATACAGTTTTTCAATTCGCTGGCGCAGGACAAGCGGAGTTCGTCATGATTATCACGAAAAAAACCACCGACCTCACCCTGCCCGACGGGGATTTCTGGTGGGCAGACGAACTAACCCACGACACGGTGGGGCAGACGGTGGAGGAGTCAGTCGATGGCTCGGTGATTATCGAGCCGTTTGAAATCACCGGGGGGCGGTTGATGACCCTGGACCCGACCGGGCCTAGCAGCGGCTGGCTGGCCTTGGCAGACTGGCAAACCCTGCGCACTTGGTCGGCGATCAAGGGCCAGACGTTCACGGTGACGTATGCCAACGCAGACGCCTATTCGGTGATCTTTGCCCGCCCTGCGTTCGACCCGAAGCCGGTCAAGGGCTTCAGCAACCGCGACACCGCCGAGTGGTGGCGCGGGTCCGTCCATTTCATTGTTTTAGGACAGCAGTAGGTCGGCATCCCCCAAGCCGACAGATGCGTAGGTCGGCATCCCCATGCCGACAGATGCGTAGGTCGGCATCCCCCAAGCCGACAAGGTTGGCGGCAAAGGGTTGCCGCCCTACTTGGCTCAATGAGGCATAAATGATCTACCTTGTCTCCAATGCCGGACGCTCCCGCCTGGACGAAGGCGCGGAACTGGACGCCACCACGCTGGTGCTTGAGGACGGCACCGGGTCTAAATTCCCCTCGCCCGGCAGCGGCGAGGGCTTTTGGGTGCGCATTGGCAGTTCTTCCCTTCACGATTTGCGGGTCTGCACGGCACGATCCGGCGATACGTTGACGCTATCCCAACCCCTTGCGCACTCGTGGGCCGCGCTGACCCCGGTCATCAACCCGGTCAACGCGGAACTGATCCAGGCTTTGGTGCAGCGGGTCGAACTCGGCACGGCGGCGTTTGTGGATGTGGGTGACTTGCTGTCTGGAGGCGGCGGGGCAGTCGGCGTAGACAGTCCTGTGGCAAGTCCTAACGCTTTAGATGATGAGTTTGATGGGGCGATCCTCGACGCAAAATGGTCGTGGAGGAATCAAGAGTCCGCGTTCATCGCGTTTGGACAAGGGTGGGCGACAATCACTAGCGTTGCAGGTTCGGAGAGCAAGCGCATCATCGAACAGACGATCTCGGGCAGCTTCAAGGTTAGGGTCAAAGTAGTCGGGGTTTTCGGCGGGCAATACAATGATGCCAGCCTTACATTATTCAATAATGGCAGCGGGAGGGGGTTGGTTTATCGTAGGCCAGGCCATGTTCGATTGGTTTCGCAGAATATACTAGTGACCCGATGAGCTTATTATTTTTTATACTACTAACTTCACTCTCGTCAACGTACAGATCGTGTCGGGCGGGTAATTGAATATTTTAGGGCTAGAACTGAAAGTGTAGATTACGAAAATAAAAATAGTTTTCGTATGCTGAAAAAGTTTTAACTGGCATTTATCGCGCCGCGCTTCAGGCTCCTAGACGTTGACGCGGGTCGGCTGGAACGGCGGGTTAGTCTGGTGGGCAGAGAGACAAAGCCGGGGGTTCTCGGTTTTGGCTCTTTGCTTAATCCCCTTTTCGTCGGGCAACAAAAAGACGTTGCCCGACCTACCCGGCTGGATGCCAAACTGACGGCTAATGTCATCGGGTATTGGAATCGTATGGCTTGAGGTGACGGTTGTTATCATGGCTGAGCCCTTTATTTAACGAGCGGGCCGCATGGAGTGCGGCGGAATATTGAGGATTTTTGATGCCAGTCATCCCGGCTTCCGCTGCGCTTCAGCCAGGCTACACTAGTTACAGGGTTTCTATGTGCTATCTGGCTGCTTCACTTTTTATAAGCTCCTAAACCAAATTGCCAGAGGCCAGAGGAAAGCCACTGCCGCCCAGAGTCCTAGGAGTTTCTTGTGATGGGTGAAAACATCCAGCCAAGTGGGGGTCAGATCCTCGACATAGCCCTGTGGGCCACCCCGGAGGCGACCCACCGTTCCGTGAAATAGCACTTTGATGTGGCCTCCCTCGCGTAGCAATGAAAAGCGTTGGCTTTGCGCGTCCACCCACTGCAATTCGTCGCCCTCTTTTAGCTCGAAGGCATCCTCTTGATGCTGGAATTTGCCCTTGGCGCTGATGAGAGTGGAAATCCACTGGCCGGTTCCGGTTCCAAGTTGGCGGTTAAAGCGAAGATCAGTCACTGCCAATTCAGCCAGTTTTCCGTTGGTTGATTTCCCGGCAATATCCATGCGCAGTGGCACGGCGTCCTGAATATTTCGGTTGCCAGAAAAACGCAGAACTTCCTGCGGCGCACCGGGTTTGGATTGCAAGGCTTCATCGGGACCGCCATCGACTTGCAAGACGCCTTTGCCCACGATGAGGTAGCCGTCAATGGAACCTTGGGACAGAAATAGCCGCCAACCTTCCGGCGTGGACTCAAGCTCAAGCACCGCACCCGCCGAAATCACTAACTTTTCCAAGCTCGCGGAGGATGCCTTAACCCGGATTTGCTGCGCCTTCCGGTCGCCGTATTGGGATGTGTTAACCGACGTGATCTCCTCTGCGTCGATGCGGGTCACCGGCACTGCCAGCTCCCATATCCAAGGTTTGGTAAGCCGAAAACCGATGCCTTCGGCTTCCACTTCGAGTCGAACCGGGTTGCTTGATGGATGGAGGCTCGTCGCGATTGCAGCAAGAAACAGGCACAGGCCAGCGACTGCCAACACCGGCCCGAGTTTCCGCCAAACCCTAGGCGGCTCGGCTGGCAACAAGCGCTGGGCGGTTTCGATCCAAGCGAGATGGGCTTGGGCGCGTTGGGTATCGCGGTCGATCAGCAGCGCCTTGGTCGCTGCGGCGCTTTCCTGTTGGATGGCCTGCTTCAGCCGCTGTTGTTCTGTCTCGTTCATGTCAATCCACTAGACGGATGAACCAGCTTCCTTGTTTCCACTGGGCTTTGCCTTCGGGGAGCGTGGCAACTTCCAGACAGATTTCCCCGGTCAGCTTATCGGGCAGCGGAATATCGACCGGATCGCCGGTCATCCGGTGCGCGGGCAAGCGAACGGCGGTCCAAGCGGGCATGGCCTCGCAAGCGTCGTTGCTGCGTAGCGCATAGCGCCAACTGGCCTTATCGTAGGGGTTCGGATCGCGCACCCGCAGGCTGAGTCCCGGTTCCGGGCCGACGGTGATCGGCACAACAACCTCTGGCTGGTCCGCGAGTCGGCCATATAGACTTAAGTCTTCGGGGCGAAGATGTCGGGGCAGCACCGCGTCGGCCAAGTTCCAACGAAAGTCCCCCTCAGCAGGAATCAGCCCGTCCAACCGGTAATAGGTTTTGTCCGGCAGGGCGATGCCGCGTAACTGCACGGTTTCTTGGCGCACGGGTGAGCTTAGGGTCAATGTGCTATTAGCCGTGGAATCGAACCGCAAGCGTCCACGAGTCAGCGCCACCAGTTCGAGATCGACGGCGGCGGACACCGGCGCTTTATAAAACCCCTCGCAGCGGGTGTTGGGTTCGCGCAAGTGATAGCCGGTGCGAGGATCGGATACCGGGGCTAAGTGATCATCGCAGGGCGGTGCGGCGACGGCCCAGTGATTGAAGCAGGCCATCAGCAACAGGATTCTGCCAGCGAGGGCGGCGTAATTGGTTGTCATACGTTTCTCCATGGGTTTACAGGGAAGGCAGAGCAGTAGGGCGGCAACCCTTTGCCGCCATAACAGCAAGCAAGTCCATTGTCGGCATGGGGATGCCGACCTACCTCTGCACGCAAAAAAAAATCGCGGGTGGGGGGCTTCGCCCTTACAAGTGTAGGTTTTTAAAAAATGTGTGGCGAGACAGTGCTTTGCGGTA
>JBAXSA010000167.1:0-6283 GCA_037130945.1 Pseudomonadota bacterium
TCGGCCTTTTGTTTCGCCGCTATTTCGGACTTTTTTTTTGCGTCGGCATCGGCTTTTTTACGGTCTTCCTCGGCCCTTTTCTTGTCTGCATCAATCTTGTGCTTGACCTCTTCGACTTTTTTGCGGGCGTCTTCCTCGGCCCTTTTCTTGTCCGTCTCAATCTTGTGCCTGGCCTCTTCGACCTTTTTGCGGGTATCTTCCTCAGCCTTTTTCTTGTCCACTTCAGCCCTGCGCCTGGCATCTTCGGCCTTTTTACGGGCGTCTTCCTCGACTTTGCGCTTGTTTTCGGTGTCGGCAAGCCGTTTTTCTTCTACCTTACGCTGGTGTTCCATCTCATCACGCTCGTGCCGGATCTGTTCCGTCCGGCTTTTTTCATCTTCCTGGCGGTGTCGTTCCTCGGTTCTCCGGCGATTTTCGTCTTCCTGGCGTTGTTTGGTCTGCTCCTGGATATCGCGCAGGCGTTTGCGCTCCGTCTCCTGCTTATGTTGCAGATCAGCCAGTGCTTCTTCCTCGTGCCGTTTTTTAGCCTCGGCCTCGGTCTTCTTGCGGGTCTCGGCCTCCCGCAACCGATTCACCTCGGCATCCACCCGGCCGGCATCCACTACCTGGGCCTGAATGATGGGAGGTTGCGGCGCGGCAAGCTCCAGGGGTGTGACGGGAGAGCTGGGCCATTGCACGCCAAACAACAAAAAACCCATCAAAATCGCATGCAGGCCAATCGCCAGCAGGGCTGCGAGGGGGTTACGCCGAAATACGCTCCACATAAATCTTTAGGTGCCTGTTTCGGGAGGATCCGTCATCAGCCCGACCCCTGATGCTCCAGCAGCCTGGATGATCACCATGGCCTGAACTACCTGGCCATAATGAACCCGGTGATCGCCACGGACGAGAATGTGGGTCGCGGGCTTCAAACGAAGAGTCGCCTGAACCTTGGTGGCGAGTTCATCCGTGGATAGCGGTCGCTCCGGGTCATCGCCCACATTGAGGTAAAAACGGCCTTCCCGATCCACAGTCACCACGGTTGGCTCCTCGTCTTCTTCGGGCAAGACCTCGGTCGAAGCCTGTGGCAGATCGACCTTGACGCCTTGGGTGATCAACGGCGCGGTGGTCATGAAGATCACCAGGAGTACCAGCATCACATCGATGTAAGGAACGACGTTGATCTCCGACATGGCTTGACGGCGGCGGCGCAGTTTGGTGGCCATGGCTTAACCTCCCGTCGACATGGGCGGGGCCGCCGACGATACCACATGGGCTTGGCGCTGCAGGATTACCGAAAATTCCTCCAGGAATTCGTTGAAACGGTTGGAGAGCCGATCGACATCGGTGACGTAGCGGTTATAGGCGATCACGGCGGGAATGGCGGCCAGGAGCCCCATGGCGGTGGCCACCAGCGCCTCGGAAATCCCGGGTGCCACCGCCGCCAGCGTCGCCTGTTTGGCGGTGCCCAGGGCGTGGAAGGAGGTCATGATGCCCCAGACGGTGCCAAATAGGCCGATATAGGGGCTGGTCGAGCCCACCGTAGCCAGAAAGGGCAGATGGGTTTCCAGGGCATCGACCTCTCGGCTCATCGCCACGCGCATGGAACGCTGGGCCCCCTGCACCACATCCATGGGGTCAATCCCGGTGCTTTTTCGCAGCCGGTTGAACTCGCGGAAACCCGCCCGAAAGATCGCCGCCATGCCGGTCGCCAACTCGACCTCCCGCTCGATTTCACGGTAGAGATCGGTGAGATCGCCACCGGACCAGAAACGCCGTTCAAAGCTCTCGGCCCAGTCATGGGCCCGGCGAATGATCCGGGCCCGGTCGAAGATCATGGTCCAAGAGGCCAGCGAGGCGGCCAGCAAGGTCAGCATCACCAGCTGCACTACCAGACTGGCGTTGAGAACCAGTTGGATTACGGATAGTTCAGATGACATCGGTACGTCCCCGCATGAGTCGCCGCATGAGTGTTTCCGGTATGGGCCAGGGCTTGAAACGGGCCATGGCAATGCAGACTATTTCGATCATTGCGGTACACAGGAGGGTTTTATCGTCATCGGCCACCCGCCGCAATTGGTGCTGAAAGGTGAGACTGGCCCGTCCGATCTTGATCAGTTGACTCCCCACCTCCAGTAGGTCGTTGAAGCGCGCTGGCCTTCGATAATCGAGTGTCGCCCGCCGTACCGCGAAGACAACGCCCTCGTTTTGCGCCAACACATCCTGCTCGAAGCTGAGAGCGCGTAACCACTCGGCCCGCACCCGCTCAAAGAACCGCAGATAGTTGGCATGATACACAACACCGCCGACATCGGTGTCTTCGTAATAAACCCGGATCCGCAGGCTAAAAGGCGAGGTCGCCCATGGCTCAAGCGGTGTGTCTGGAGTGTCCTGTCTCACGCTGGCCTCGGTCAGAAAAGCTGATACTTTAGTAGATTCTAATGTTCTAGTCTATCCAAAATCCTTGGCTAGGAAGTTTCGGCATACAGAAATCGTTCAAAATCGTCGGTGGATTCGACGAATCGAACCAGCTGGATGGCAGGATGCGGCAAACGCCGATGGATGAAAAGCCTGCCCGAGAGGGCTGGCGTCTGATGGGACAGCATCAGGGACGAGCGGTCGGCTTGAGGGTGTTGCAGCCAGAGCGCCGGGACGTCCACCGGGAGCCCCTGGGAGAGGAGCATTTCGGGTCTGAGCAGAATCGGCAGGTACTCGCCATACAGGAATTGCACCCCAATTTCAAAGGTTCTGGCATCCAGTCTGGAGCTGCGCCGGACCACGCCGAGCCGTGGCTGACCCTGATGAAACCGGCGTTGCTGGACATCAAGAAGTACCAGACAGCCTACCAGGATTGGCAAGGGAACCGAGGCGGCGAGTTGTAAACAGGCACCGCCACCGCTGATGTTGATCTGCCGGGCTTCAAAACGGCTGGTTGCGAACTCGGCAAGATCGATACCCGCCAAACTCAGGTCGGCCAGACCGCCCTTGTGGCGGTCAAGGGTAGCCAAAACAGCCTTGAGTCCGGCAATGCCGATGGTGTGATCAAATGATCGCAGACGTTCGTTGCGACGGTCGTGATTACCGATCCAGAATCCCATGATCTTGTTCAAAAACAACACGGCTGCCTGGGCGGGCAGGGTGGCAAGCAAGGCAGGCATCGAGTTTTGTCCCGCAGCGATCCTCTTGGTCTCCTGCCGCCATTCCCGGGTCAGGTGACGGATGTCCAGCAACCGGTAGCGGCCGGGTTCCCGGGCCAGGGTTGCGGCATCGATCCGCCGGGTATCGCTAATTCCCTGAATATCAATATAAAAACACCCGACCTCGTCGTGCCAGCTCTTGGCCACCGACCAGCGGCAGACGCCGCTACACGAGCGCAAAAGGTTGAAACAGAGGCGGGCCTCGCCGCTGGCCAGGCGGCAGGGATCGAGCAGCTGGATCAGGAGCGAACGCAGAAAGATCTGTCCAATGGTATCGGTGTCCTGATCCACTTCAATGGAGACTCCTTCCAAACCTTGGGTCTCGGCCTCTCGATAGAGGCTGAGTACCTCCCGGAAGCTGCGATTGGTACGGCAATCGGATTCGTCAAAGCCCAGCAGCCGTTCCTCAACCAGAAAGTGTAGGGCAAAGTAGAGAGAAACCATCAGGGTTTGTTTACTGGATCGCTTTCCCTCGAACATCGCGGCGTTGGCCAGGTGCTTGTAGCCGTAGGCGAGTTCCAGACAAAACCGCTGTAAACCTTCCCGGTTGGTGTCGTCGAGCTGATTGGCCAAATGGCCAGTCAGATCCCCATAAACTTGGCGAAAGATCGCAAGTATTTGTGCGCGGGCTCGAAGGGGTTCCGGGTGACGATTGAGCTCGCCAAGCAGTTGCACCACCCGTTTCAAGGCGCGCCGGGGATCCGCCATGGGGAGCTGGCTGACCCACTCACGAACCTCGCCGTCATCGAGAGGGAGCCCCGGGTTGGCCAGGCGATTGGGGGCCGGAATGGTAAATCGAGGGGTTGTCACGGTGTTCAACAGCATGAGGCAGGAAATTTATGGATGAGCCAAACCCCGCCGGTTTTTTCATCAGTGGGTATCCAGGGTGCCGGGCTTATTGGCGGGGCGAAAGACAGGTGGCCGACCGTCCGGCATTCGTGTGTCGAGACTCGGGGGCGGCGGGGCGCGACCGGTGGCTACTGAGGCGTTTGTGTTCGTCCCACGATCCTCTTTCATCACCCCTAGGCTGCCTTCCGAGGCGGCGGTGAAGGGACGGAACACAAGCTCGCCGGTCAGGTTTCCGGAATACGGTGCGACAGGCGGCGAGGGGGGCGGGATGGCCGATGCTGTATTGGAGCGCGGTACGGGCAGTGGCGGTTGACCGTCGGAAATGCCCTGGGCGGATATCGGCCTGTAAGTCCATGCCCCCTCCCCTCGCTGCGGCAGATCGGTGCGCACGCTACTCGTGGCGCGTCCTTCCGTGGGTGGATAGACGGATGGCGGATAATCCGCCCGGGGCACTGGGGGTGTCGAACCGTAGCCATAACGGTTCGTTACTTCTGGAACGGGGTGATAGAGGTCGGGAGGCCGCACCGGCCCCGTGAAAGGCGAGGGGGGGTTGCTGCTGCGGGCGGAGGGGGGTATCAGGACACCACGATCTCTCCAAACGCCATTGGTAGGTAGCCCGGGTGATTGCCAGGCGGAGGGTTGTCCTTCCGGGGAATCGGGCGCGGCGTCAACGGGCACCGCCAACACGACCATCGAAAACCACAGCGACCAAAAATGTGTTGACATGGCGGCCCTCCGCTTTAGCGGATCTCGGCCGGTGCGCGAAGTGATGGCTGACCGCCACCATAGCCCGGCCCCATGCCACCATATCCTGGGCCCATCCCGCCGTAGGGGGGTGCCCCATAACCACCGGATCCGTAGGAGCCATAACCCTCGTCGCGCCGATAGTTACGGTCGCGGTCACGGTCATTATCCCCTCCAAACATGTTGCGCATGGGATTTCCCCCCATCATGTTCATGGGGTTGAAGCCACCCCCCCTGGAATTGGGATGATCGCCGCGATCCCGGCCCGAGTCGTAGTTTCGGCCCTGTCCCGGATAACCGCCCATGCCGCCACCGTAGCCGGGTTGACCGCTCATGCCGCCGCCGCCATAACCCGGCTGGCCGCCCATGTCGCCACCAAAACCCGGCTGGCGACCCATGCCGCCACCGTAGCCGGGTTGACCGCTCATGCCGCCGCCACCATAACCCGGCTGGCCGCCCATGTCGCCACCAAAACCCGGCTGGCCACCGTCATAGCCAGGTTGTTCACCCCTGGAATTGCCACCACCGCCTCCCATCCCGTAGGTCAGCATGGGCGTCAGCAACAACACGCCGAACCACGGCAGGATATTTTTCATTATCTCACTCCCGGCATTAAAACCTTAAAAAACAGGGTGAGCATGGCGGTTTTTTTTTTAACTCACAAGGGTAGGGCTATCGGGATGTGAACCGGTGCCTGAAAAGTCAAGGATTCTTGTCCATAATGGACACCCGTGACCCTGAATTACGAGGCTAAAAATGACATCTCATACCATGCACACATCGGTGACTCTGGACGTCCTGATGCAGGACAGCGGAGTGACGTTTGGCACCAGCGGCGCCCGGGGCCGGGTGATGGATATGACGGATCGGGTTTGCTACGCCTATGTGACGGCGTTCACGGTCTATGCACGCGGTCTCGGAGAAGCGCCGCCCGGCGGGCGCGTGGCGCTGGCCGGGGATCTGCGGCCGAGTACCCCCAGGATTCTTGCCGCCTGTTCCCAGGCTCTGGTGGATCAAGGCCTGATGCCGGTCAACCTCGGCACTATTCCGACCCCGGCCCTGGCCCTGTACGCCTTGGAGCATCGTCTACCGGGGCTGATGGTGACCGGCAGTCACATCCCCGATGACCGCAATGGCATTAAATTTTACCGGCCCCAGGGCGAGATTCTCAAAGCCGACGAGATTGCGCTCAGGGGGGTGACGATCTGGCTCGACCCCGCCCGCTTTGATGCCGCAGGACAGTGGTGGTCTCCCCCAAGGGTGCCCGATCCCATTCCGGATGGCCATGGGGCCTTTGTGGCACGCTATCTCGACAGTTTTTCGCCGCACTGCCTACGGGGGTTGCGGGTGGCGGTTTACGAGCATTCCTCGGTGGCCCGCGAGAGTCTTGCCGAGGTGCTGGCGGGGCTTGGGGCTGAGGTGGTTTGTCTGGGGCGTTCCGGGCAATTTGTGCCGGTGGATACCGAGGCGATCCGGCCCGAGGATCAAGTTCTGGCAAGGGCTTGGGCAAAACA
>JBAXSA010000168.1:0-6283 GCA_037130945.1 Pseudomonadota bacterium
CACACCGTCGTCCACCTTGGACTGGCGGCGCAAGCCGGCGGTATCGACAAAAATCATCTGGCGGCCGTGATACAAGAACGGCGTGTCGATGGCGTCGCGCGTGGTACCGGCAACATCCGACACCACGAGGCGATTTTCGCCGAGCAAGCGGTTGATGAACGACGACTTGCCCACGTTCGGACGGCCCACGACGGCCACGCGCACATCGGCGGCATTTTCGTCGCTCGCCACGGGCGGCAGGCGCTTGATCAGTTCATCGAGCAGATCGCCGGAATTTTGGCTCGAGCCCTGTGCCTGAGTCGCGACGATCTGGGTATTGAGGCCGGCAATGTTTTTGGCCAGGGCATTGACCTCGTTGACGTCATTCTCAAGCCCCTGGTTGACCCGGGTCTGGGCATCCGTGAACTGGGTTTGCAGATAGCCAAAACGATCCACCACATTGTTGGACTCGTTAATCAGGAGCTGACGCGCCGGGATCGACGAGGGATCGTTTCCCAGTCCATGCAGGGCATTGAAAAAATGCTGCATGGCGCTGTCCAGCCCCACGGTGGGGTCGGCCACCAGGTTGTCGATCCGGCTGGCCTGGGTGTAATAGGTATCGAGTTCGGAGGTAGAGGCCTGGGTATTGCGAAGCTGGCGCGTCAGATACTCGTCGTAGATCCTTTTGACTTCAAGGGTCTTGACCCCGGTGCCCTGCCAGTTGCTGCCACTCAGCTCGGGTATTTGGGTGCCAAACTCCACGCGCTGGCGGCTGTAGCTATCAGTATTGACATTGGCAATGTTGTGCCCGGCGGTATTGATACCGATTTGACTGGCCCGAAGCCCCGTGATACCGATTAAGAGTGGATCCGGCATCTGTGCATCCTCCTACAGGGATAGCGGCGGAGCCGTGCCACCCTGGATCGTGGCCAGGGCCCGCTGCATGGGGCCGGAAGACAGAATCGACTTGAGTTTGCGGGCATAGTGGGGGTCGGTGGCATAGCCGGCCTTTTGCAGCCCCTCAAAATAGCTGGCGGGATCGCCCGCCTGAGCCACTGCCTGACGATAACGCGGATTGCCGGTCACGAAGTCGGCGTAATCCTGGAAGGATTCCTGAAAAGAACCATAGGCGCGAAATTCCGCCTGTTTACGAACCGCCAGGCCATCCTCGAACTCCACCGTCGGCACTCGCACCCGCTCTCCGTCCCAGCCGCTGTGGGCCTTGATACCAAAGAGATTGTGGCTGGTGGTGCCCTTGGCCCCCATGATGTGACTGCCCCAGCCGGTTTCCAGAGCGGCCTGGGCCAGCAGCGCCGCAGGTTGCAGACCCACGCGCGCGGCGGCTTCTCGGGCCCAGGGCCACAGGTCGCGGACAAACTCTTCCGGAGAATCCCAGCCATTGGATGCTTCTGGTGTTCCATTCGGCCCGGCGGATTTTGCCGGATTATTGACGATTGGGGGGGGCATGGCGGCTGTGGTGGTGGTTGTTATGGAGGTGGACAACGAGGCGCGTACCGATTCCCTGGGGGGCACGGTCACCGCAGGCGTCGCGCGGTAGTCCGCCAACGTTTTGGCTGACTGGGCGCGGATGGCGTCATCACCGGACTGGGTATCAGCGGTCTGGGCTTTCTTAGCGGCCAAAGGTTCCATCTGACGCCGGATGGCCTGGGCGAGTCCGAGGCCGTTCGGCCGGTTGGCGAAGCTTTGGGTAATCTGCTGGTCGTGGAGATCCTGGTAAAGTTTGGTTTGTTCGGAATCGAAAGCACCTTCTCCGAGACTCGCCTGGCGCATGGTGCGAAGCATGGTCTGGGTGATCAGAGCCTCGAATTGGCGGGCCACGGCATCCAGGGCGTCGCCCTTCTGCTGGCGCACCCCAGCCTTGAGACTGGCGAGTCCGCCAGAGACCAAGGAAGAGGTTGCCATCGAATAATCCACGGGGTTTTCCGCACGGTTGCAAGATTCAATTCACGACCAGGTCGGCTTCCAGGGCACCGGCCAATTTAAGGGCTTGCAAGATTGCGACCACATCGCTCGGCGATGCCCCCACCTGATTGACGGCCCGCACGATTTCTTCAAGCTTCACGCCCGGATTGAAAACAAACATGCGCTTTTTTTCTTCGCTGACATTGACGTTGCTCTGAGGCGTCACCACGGTTTCGCCCCCAGAGGCGGGGTTGGGTTGGGATACCTGGGCATTTTCATTGATGCTGACGGTCAGATTGCCGTGGGAAACTGCGGCTGGCTGGGCCCGAACCTGACCATTGATGACCACGGTGCCGGTACGGGCGTTGATGACAACCCTGGCGGGTGCCCGACCGGTCTGAACCTCGAGTTCCTCAAGTTTTGACATGAAGGCCACCCGTTCGCCGGGATTCGGCGGGGCCATGACCGCCACGCTACCGGCATCGTTGGCGCGGGCAATCGGCATTTGGAAGGCCTGGTTGATGGCCTCGCTGATGTGATTGGCGGTGGTGAAATCGGGCCATTTGAGGTTGAAGGTCAGAGTGGGCGTGGAGGAAAAGGGGGTCTCGATGGTTCGTTCCACGCTGGCACCACCGGGAATTCGTCCGGAGGTAGCGGAGTTGATGGTGATTTTGGAACCATCGGCCCCCCCCGCCGACAAACCACCGACGAGCAGATCGCCCTGGGCCATGCCATAGACCTGGCCATCCGCACCCCTAAGCGGCGCGAGCAACAGGCTGCCACCCCGCAAGCTGGAGGCGTTACCCATGGAAGACGCGGTGACGTCGATCTTCTGGCCAACCTTGGCAAAGGCTGGCAATTCGGCCTGTAGCATCACCGCCGCGACGTTTTTCGGTTTGAGATCCATGTCGGCCGGAATATTGACGCCAAGACGCGCCAGCATGCTCCGCAGACTCTGCACCATCTGGGGAGAATCGCTGCCCTTGTCACCCGAGCCATCCAGACCCACCACTAGCCCGTAACCCAACAGCTGATTGGAGCGGATGCCCTCGACCGTCGCCAAATCCTTGATCCTTTGGGCTTGGGCCGGAAATTCGGACAAACCGGCTAACAGACCGAGGGTCAACAGCAAGATGCGCCGTGTGAGCTGACCGAATGGGTAACACATGATCGTGCTCCTTCAGATGGGGAATAGACTACTGATGAAGAATCGCGCCACCCAGCCCATGACATTGACGTCGTTCATGTCTCCCTCGCCCACATAGACGATGGTGGGGTCGGCGATCTTGGTGGAATCGACGCTGTTGTCTTTTTTGATGTCATAGGGCCGGATGATCCCCGACAGCTTTAGATATTCATTGCCCTGATTGATGCCCAAGCGCTTCTCGCCACGCACCACCAGATTACCATTCGACAAGACCTCCACCACGGTGACGCTAAGGTCTCCGGATAGTTGGTTGTTTTGCGAGCTTTCACCCTTGCCCTCGAAAGCGTTGTCGGCGCTGATGCTGGTGTGGAGATTGATGGGAGAAGCCTGACCAAACAGGGTCGGATTGGAGGTCGTGTTGCTGCTGGTTTTGCTGGTTTTGCTATTAGCGTCCTTCTTGGACGTGGTTTTTTCCATGAGTTTTACCGTCAAAATATCGCCGATGCGATTGGCGCTCAGATCTTGGGCCCAAAAGACGCTGCTGCCGGGCTGGTATATGGTGCCGTTGTTGTTGGCCAATGGCGCGGTGGGTTCGGGACGCACCGGGGCATACGCCGGATCGCGTTGCGGTGCCGAGTTGCAACCGGCCAACAGTAGACCTGCAAGCCATAAGAGGTGTCTAGGGGTTAGTGTCATGATGGCTCTCCCGGAGATTAGACGCGGTTGATGAGACCCGCGAGCATGTCATCGGTGGTCTTGATCGCTTTGGAATTCATCTCGTAGGCCCGCTGAGTCTCGATCATGTTCACCAATTCTTCCGCCACGTTAACATTGGAAGCCTCGACCGCACCCTGCAATATAGTACCGAGGCTGTTTTGACCGGGTGCGCCGGTTTGCGGGGAGCCACTGGAGGCGGTCTCGCGAAAGAGGTTTTCGCCAACGGCCTGCAGTCCTTGCGGGTTGACAAAATTCGCCAGTTCCAGTTGTCCGGCCTTGGTGGGGTTGATCGCTCCAGCAATTTGCACCGACACCGTGCCATCCCGGCCAATGGTGACATTGATGGCATTGGGGTCGATGGTAATAGCGGGCTGTATGGGATAGCCATTGGCGGTCACCAGCTGACCGTCACGGTTGAGCGAGAACTTGCCGTCACGGCTATAGGCTACGGAGCCGTCGGGGTGTAGCACCTGGAGATAGCCGTTGCCCTCGATCGCCACATCCAGGGCATTGTTGGTGTTGGTGATGCCGCCCTGGCTGTGCTCTTTCTGGGTGGCCACTACCCGCACGCCCGTACCGAGCATCAACCCGGAGGGCAGGGTATAATTCTGAGATGAAGTGGCTCCGACCTGGCGAATGTTCTGGTACATCAGATCCTGAAACTCCGCCCGGTCACGCTTAAAACCTGTGGTATTCACGTTCGCCAAATTATTGGCAATGGCCTGCATGTTGGTTTGCTGGGCATCGAGTCCGGTCTTGGCAACCCATAGTGCGGGAAACATCGGGAATCTCTCCATTTGGCAAGAAGTGTACTACCTGTGTTCCTAGCAATATGCTTGCCACATGGGTGTTTTGAGTGGGTTAGCTGTGGTAGTGAAAACGGCAGGCGATAATCACCAAATCTGAGTCAGTGGCGCGATACACCAGACGGTTTGCTTCGTCTATGCGTCTTGACCAGTAGCCGGATAATTCACCACGAAGTGGTTCTGGTTTGCCGATCCCGGCGAACGGGTCGCGCGCAGCAGCGGTAATCAGCAGGTTTAAGCGCTTGAGCGTCTTTTTGTCCTGATCTTGCCAATACAGGTAGGCTTCCCAGGCATCTGGCACAAAACGAATGGTGCGCATGGTTAATCGGCGTGAAGCAATTGGCGATCCTGCGCTTGCCCGGCTTTATCCTGTGCAATAGCTCGAGCTAACGCCGCAGCATTCGTCGGATGACTGGTTAAATATAACGTCTCCATGATGCTGTTGTAGCTGTCCAACGACATGACCACGGCATCACCTTCTGCGTCGCGGCGGCTGATAATGGTGACATCCGAGTCCTGGACGACGCCATCCAATATGGACTTGAGCGCGTTGCGTGCGTGGGAATAGGTAACGACTTTCATACCGGCCTCACTTGTTCATTAAATTGTACAAGTTTAGCGGGAACGAGTATTCCAACTCAAGTCGACCAACTACCAGGCCCGCCTTGCGCGAGATTTTCGGTTTTTTGATAACGAGCCTGAACCCGGCACATGGGCGCATGGAACAGGCTATCCCTAGCCAGGGCAGCGGGTAATAAGTTATGCTTTTGCGATCATAACAGTTTGTCATCGTGTCACTGCGGGGGCCAAAAAACTCCGCAACCTTTTGCGATGGATTCTTGCCTGGGGGCTGACCCTGCGGGCGTCAGCATTCAACCCAGTATTTTGAGAGCGTACCGCATGGCTGATCGTAGGCTTCAGGTTTTTCATACCGTGGCTCGGTTACTGAGTTTTACCAAGGCAGCGGAGGCCTTGCACATGAGTCAACCCGCCGTTACTTTCCAGATACGTCAGATAGAGGAGTATTTTAATACCCGTCTGTTCGACCGCACACACAACAAGATCAGTCTCACCGAAGCGGGTCGGCAGGTCTACGAATATGCCGAGCAAATTTTCAAGCTCTACAACGAACTCGAAAATTCTGTCAGGAAGATGACCGGCGAGGTTCGGGGTATTCTGACCTTCGGGGCCAGTACAACGATAGCGGACTACATGTTGCCCTCGTTATTGGGAGATTTTAACAAGCGCTATCCGGATGTGGCGATCCGCTTGCGGGTCTCGAATACCGAGGGCATCGTGGCCATGGTGGAAAACAACACCATCGATCTGGGCGTCGTGGAGGCCCCTGTCAGCAACAAAAACCTGGTGGTGCAAACCTGCCGGATCGATCAGCTGGTGGCCATTGTGCCGCCCGACCACCCGCTGGCGGGCAAGCGCACCGTAAGCCTGAATGATTTGCTGACAGAACCTTTTATTTGCCGGGAGGAAGGCTCCGGCACCAATTTCGTCGTCGTCGTCCGCGCCCGGCGGGTCATGTGCGCGTCGACATTCAGCTGGTGGCAGCGGTGGCTCACTCGCTCGCGCTTCGGGATTCGGCGAAGGTGCGCCGCGAACGCTTCGAGCGCCTTGCCGCGGCGGGGATGTTCGATATGGGGCATCTCGATGGCCTTTTGCTGCTGGCGCTCGCGGCGTGGCATGCACGACGTCAGCA
>JBAXSA010000169.1:0-6212 GCA_037130945.1 Pseudomonadota bacterium
GCAAAATGTCCGGGATGCTGCTACAACCTGCGAGCCATCCCGCCATCGCCATCGCAAGCCCCTTCGATAGCCGAGAAAACCCACCGGGGGGTGGAGTCAATAACTGCGTCATAAGTGCCCCAGCGGGTGTCAACCCAAGTCAAAGTCAAAGTGAATAAAGCCTACAACAGCCCGGCTTGTTGCAACGCCGTCCGGACGTTGGCTTGCACGTCTTCGGATAGCCAGGTCAGGGGCAGACGAATGCCTGGGCTCGCTAATAAACCCAGTTCAGCGGCTGCCCATTTGACGGGAATCGGGTTTGACTCCACGAATAACGCCTTGTGGAGTCCCCGCAGAGGGGCGTCCAGTGCTTCGGCGTCTGCCCGGTCGCCTTGCAGGGCCGCCTGGCACAGATTCGCCATCTGCCGGGGGGCCAGATTGGCGGTGACCGAAATCACGCCGTCTCCGCCCCGCAGCATGAACTCACAGCCCGTCGCGTCGTCGCCGCTATACAGCCCGAAATCCGGCCCGCAGCCCGCCCGTAACCGGGGCAGACGGGTCAGGTCACCGGTCGCGTCCTTGATACCTATGATATTGTCGATCTGGGCTAGGCGCGCAGTGGTCTCGGGCGTCATGTCGCAGACGGTGCGGCCGGGGACATTGTAGAGAATTTGGGGAATCGCCACCGCCGAGGCAATCGCCCGGAAGTGGCGGTAGAGTCCCTCTTGCGTGGGCTTGTTGTAGTAGGGTACCACCGACAGGCAGGCATCGGCACCGGCCTGCCGGGCACAAGCGGTCAGACGAATCGCCTCGGTGGTGCAGTTGGCTCCGGCACCGGCAATCACCGGCACCCGGCCGGCGGTCTGTTGCACCACCCAGCGGATCACCTGGCAATGCTCGTCTTCGTCGAGGGTCGCCGATTCTCCGGTGGTACCCACGACAACTAGGGCCTGGGTGCCTTTTGCGACATGAAAATCCACCAGGTGCCGCAAACCGGCCTCATCCAGGCTGCCGTCTTCTCTCATTGGGGTGACCAGGGCCACCATGCTGCCGCGAAACATGCCGCACCTCCTCAAGCTCATAGATACGGGCATGGTAGCCGCAAGCCCTCAAGACTGGCAAGGAGACACCAGGGACAGTTTGGCCAGGCGCCGCTTGCCGGCCTGAAGAACATGGGTATTGCCCGGAGACAGGCGCAAACCGCGATCCGTCACCCGCTCACCATCGAGCCGCACGGCACCCTGATCAACCAGCCGCAGAGCCTCTCCCGTGGAGGCCACGAGTCCGGCTTCCTTGAGCAGATGGCCGATCATAAGTCCCTCCGCAGGGGCGGTGATGGAGAGAATCGGGAGATCCTCCGGCAACTCATGATGGCGGAAACGGGCATTAAAATCCTGTAGGGCGGCCTCGGCGGCGGCGGCATCGTGAAAGCGTGTCACCAGCTCTTTTGCCAGTGTCACCTTGACGTCACGGGGATTCTGGCCGGCCAGGGTGGATTGCCGGAGCGCTGCTATCTCCGCCAGGGAGGACTGGCTCAACAACTCAAAATAACGCCACATCAGGGTATCCGAGATCGACATGAGTTTGCCGAACATCTCATGGGGGGCATCGGTGATGGCAATGGTGTTCCCCAGAGATTTGGACATCTTCTGGACACCATCGAGCCCTTCGAGGATCGGCAGGGTTAAGACCACCTGGGGCGGTTGGCCATAAGACTGCTGAAGCTGGCGCCCCACCAGCAGATTAAACGTCTGGTCGGTGCCACCGAGTTCCACATCCGCCCGGAGTGCCACGGAATCGTAGCCCTGGATCAGGGGATAGAGAAACTCGTGGATGGCGATCGGCTGCCCGGCCTGATAGCGTTTGTGAAAATCATCCCGCTCCAGCATCCGCGCCACGGTGTGGCGGGCAGCGAGTTGCACGAAATCGGCCGCCTGCATCTGGCTCATCCAGGTCGAGTTGAACACCACTTCGGTGCGTTCCGGATCGAGAATCCTGAAGACCTGGGTCTGATAGGTTTGGGCATTGGCGGCGACTTCCTCGCGGCTCAGGGGTTTGCGGGTCACACTTTTTCCGGTTGGATCGCCGATCATGCCGGTGAAGTCGCCGATCAAAAACAGGATCACATGACCCAGATCCTGAAACTGGCGCAACTTGTTGAGCAAGACTGTGTGTCCCAGATGGAGATCCGGGGCCGTGGGATCAAACCCCGCCTTGACCCGCAAGGGTATTCCCCGGGCCAGGCGTCCGGCGAGTTCAGACTCGGAAAAAATCTCGGCGGTACCGCGCCGAAGGAGCGCCAGTGCTACGGAATTGTTGCTCATCAGATGCCCTCAAGGATCCACAAGCCGTATAATTTAACATTGTTGAGATTGTTGAGCGCCAAAGCGGCGGTTTCACGATTACAAAAAATGGGAGAAAAACATGTCTGTACTGCGCAAGGTGGTTCTGGCCTATTCCGGCGGGCTCGACACCTCCATCATCCTGAAATGGCTGCAAGATACCTATGGCTGCGAGGTCGTCACCTTCACCGCCGACATCGGCCAGGGCGAGGAACTCGAACCCGCCCGACGCAAGGCCGAGCGATTGGGCGTCAAGGAGATCTTTATTGAGGATCTGCGCGAGAGCTTTGTCCGTGATTTCGTGTTTCCGATGTTCCGCGCCAACACCCTGTACGAGGGCGAATATTTGCTCGGTACCTCGATTGCCCGGCCGCTGATCGCCCAGCGTCTGGTGGAAATTGCCGCAGAAGTGGGTGCCGACGCCATTGCCCATGGTGCCACCGGCAAGGGCAATGATCAGGTGCGCTTTGAACTCGGTGCCTACGCCCTCAACCCCGATATCCGGGTCATTGCCCCTTGGCGGGAATGGGATTTGACCTCGCGTGAAAAACTCCTCGGCTATGCCAAAATCCATGACATTCCGGTCGAAAACAAGGCCGCCGGACAGCGTTCGCCTTATTCGATGGACGCGAATCTGCTGCATATCTCCTACGAGGGCAACGAGCTGGAAGACCCCTGGCTGGAGCCGGATGAATCCATGTGGCGCTGGACTCGCTCGCCCCAGAACGCCCCGGATCATCCCACCCTGATCGAGATTGAATTCCGCCAGGGCGACCCGGTAGCCCTGGACGGCGCGCCGCTGTCACCGGCCGGGATGCTGACCCGGCTCAATCAGATCGGTGGTGAGAACGGCATTGGCCGGGCGGACATTGTGGAAAACCGCTATGTCGGCATGAAGTCCCGGGGCTGTTACGAAACCCCCGGCGGCACGATTTTGTTAAAAGCCCACCGGGCGATGGAGTCCCTGACTCTGGATCGGGAGATGGCTCATCTTAAAGATGAACTCATGCCCCGCTATGCCAGCCTGATCTACAACGGCTATTGGTGGAGCCCGGAACGGCGGATGTTGCAAGCTGCCATTGACCACACCCAGTCGTTTGTCAACGGGATCGTGCGTCTCAGGCTTTACAAGGGTAACGTCAGTGTCGTCGGCCGCCGCTCCGAGACCCACAGCCTGTTCGATACCGCGATCGCGACCTTTGACGAGGATGCCGGTGCCTATCGTCAGGCCGATGCCGAGGGTTTTATCAAGCTCAACGCCTTGCGGCTGCGAGTTGCCGCCCGTCGGCATGGGTAAACAGACAGCAGTTCCGTCGCAAAATCCCTACACACTGGGTCTGACCGGCGAACTCCGTCAGGCACCGGGGTCGCAGGCGATCCGCCAAGGGCCGCCCGAGATCGGATAAACCCGCCGGTGCAGCGTCCACGGCACCACGCACGGCGCTCAGAGTGCCTGGCGCCGGGTGAAGGCACCGTGCCAGTCGCCGGCCTTGAAACCGGCGGCGCGATCCTCGGACACTTCTAAACAGCCATTAACGCGGCATGGTTCAAAACAGGGTAGCCGTCTTTTCCAGTCCATTTTCCACAACCTATTGAAGTTCCAAAATTAGGCATCCTTCAAAAAGGCCCGAAAGTAGTTTACACATTTGGCTCACCGTTCGCCCTGAGCTTGTCGCAGGGCGCACAGTGCTGTTCCCAGGCCCTTCGACAAGCTCAGGGCGAACGGTACAGGTCAGGCAGGCTCCTGCTCGGCAAATGTCGGCTATCGAAAGTGTAAACTGGAAAATGAAGGATGCCCATTTTGCGCTACTGTACTTTACATGGTACATATACCTCTGCAAGAGGTGATCAATGATCGGCAACCGACTGACAGAAATCCCTGTTGTCTTCTATCGCACAAACAGCGGGGCGGAGCCCGTCCGCGACTGGCTGCGAAGTTTGCCTGTTGATGACCGGCGGAAGATTGGTGGCGACCTGGCAACGGTACAAGTCGGATGGCCAATCGGGATGCCACTCTGTCGCCCACTTGGCAACGGTTTGTGGGAAGTGCGCAGTCGCTTGCCAAGTCACCGTATTTCCCGTGTGCTGTTTTGTGTGCATGGGCCACCAGCGTAAAGTCGCGCAGGTAGGCACCACGGGAAGCCCAAGAAATGAGCCCTCAGGCCATCGAACACAGAGTTCACGCATCAACTTGCGCGACTTTACGCTGGTGGCCTGTGCATGAAGGCCGGATCGGCATATTGCACGGGTTCATCAAAAAGACCCAGAAGACCCCATTAGATGACCTTGACCTGGCATTGGAACGATTGAAGGAAATGACAAATGAGTGAAGGCAACCATTGGGGATCAACGCTCGAAGATTTTCTGAATGAGGAAGGCTTCCACGATGAAGCAAGGACCGAGGCGGTCACACGGGTAATTGCTTGGCAGCTTGCCGAGGAGATGGCACGTAAGGGAATAAGTAAGGTGGAAATGGCTGATCGGATGCACACAAGTAGAGCACAGGTTGACCGCATCTTAAAGGCCGAAGGAAACGTGACTATTGGAACCTTGCAGCGTGCAGCGGCATTATTGGGACGACGTGTGCGGCTTGAGCTTGTTTGATAGGACTTTTCCGGCCACTCGCTACGATCAGGCTTTCTCACCAATATGGTGGATCCCTATGTCAAGACAAAAATACTAATACCCCAGGGGGGGCGAAGCTTGACCAGTTATTCACCGTCCACTGATGGCTTGGTATTGATCTCTCATAGGGCATCCGAACACGGGCGAGTTCCAAAACTCCCGCACTTCAGCCCGACAGAAGAAGGATTTTTTAGGCATGACGAACAAATTTAAGACCCTGGCGATCGCCTTTGGCTTGGCCCTGTTGTCGGGATTGTCTTATTTTCTTTTGGGGCAATTCGGGGCGCTCTTCACCATCCCCTCGACGGCGCTGAGTGTCTTCTGGCCACCCGATGCGGCAACCTTGGCCATCCTGCTACTGAGTCCTCGTCGCTATTGGCCCTTTATCCTGGTGGGATCGTGGCTGGGCGACTTTCCGAACGAGTTCACGATGTCGGGGTCGTTCCGGGACGCCATGATCCTCGCCACCCTCGACAGCCTGATGGTTCTCATGCCCGCCTTTATCATAAGATGCTATGCGGGTGACATCACCGTCAGGAATTCCATCCGCTGGTTTGCATGGCTGTTTGTCAGCTATGGCCTGTTCTCCGTCCCACTCATCGGCTTGATCGCGGCCTTGACCGTCTATGGGCATGAGTACACTTTTGTTGAGATCGCCAACAATATTAAAACCTTTAGCCTCTCGGCCATCTCGTCGGGGCTGATTCTGGTGCCACTCATTGTCGCCAGTTTTGAAACGCTGGTTACCAGGCCGGAAAGCCCTGACATTGATTGGCGAAATTCGAGAAAAATTGCGGGGTTTATGGTTTTAATCCTGGTGATTAGCGTGGGTGAGTATTATGAAATCCTATTCTATTACCCCACTGCCCACGATAACCTGAATATCCATGTCCCGGTTTTATTTATTTTGGCTTATATTTACGGATTGATCGGGGCCGGCATTGGCTCTGCCATTGTTCTTGTCACTTCAGGAATGGCTCCATTTTATGTCGTATATGATGCCGAACCGATTCCAATCGCGAGGGTGGTATTAGATTTACAGGTGACCGCGCTCGCCAATATCCTTGGCACGATGCTGCTGGCATGCGTGGCCACCCGCATGCGATTCGTCAACCGGGATTTGGCGAAGGCGGTTCTGCGGGCGGAACAGGAAGAAAGACAAGCCCAGCAACTCTACCTGCACGCCCCAGTCGGGCTTTTCATGGTGGATTGCGACTACCGATACGTCCGGATCAACAAACTTTTGGCGGATTTCAATGGGGTATC
>JBAXSA010000170.1:0-6201 GCA_037130945.1 Pseudomonadota bacterium
CCGATGAGGACGAGGTGGGGGACATCGAAGCCAGCGCCCGCTACTTCAAAACCCTCGATGGCAGCCTCCATATCCGCTCGGATTTTCTGCTCGACCGGGTGTATGAGTCCGATAGCATTACGGTGGCCTTCATCCTCAAACAGGATATGTTGTTAAGCCTGCACGACGAGGATCTGCCGGTATTCCGCCTGTTCCGGTTGCGGGCCCGTCACCAGCCTGGCTATGTCACGGATTGCATGGATGTCCTGATCGATCTCTATGCCACCGATGTTGAATACTCGGCCGATGCCCTGGAAGGGGTTTACGCGGATCTTGAAGAGATCGGGAAAGGCGTCCTCAATACCCAACTGACCGATCAGGATGCGGCCTCCGCCCTCTCTGGTATTGCCCGGGAGGAGGATCTCAATGGCCGCATCCGCCGTAATATGATGGATACCCGCCGGGCGGTGTCTTTTTTGATGCGTAGCCGCATGTTGTCCTCCAACCAGGCCGAGGAGGCCCGGCTGATTCTGCGAGACATCGAATCCCTGTACGGCCACACCGCGTTCTTGTTCGACAAGATCAATTTTTTGATGGACGCGACCGTGGGTTTTATTAACATCAACCAGAACAAGATCATCAAGATCTTCTCGGTAGCCTCAGTGGGATTGCTGCCGCCAACCCTGATCGCCAGCATCTACGGCATGAATTTTAAGGTCATCCCGGAATTATCCTGGGAGTATGGCTATCCCTTTTCCTTGCTACTCATGGTCGTGAGCGTGGGGATACCCTTCTGGTATTTCCACCGCAAGGGCTGGCTGAAGTAGCCCTTAATTATCTGAAAAACTGTAAGTCAGACAGGCTCCTAGCGCCCGACCCTATTGCTTGCCACCTGATCTTGCCGAGCGGGGTGCGAGGGAGGCAGTCGATGCGATGAAGGCCACGCACCCGTTCGAACGGCAATACCGATTCGTTGAACCGCCGGATCGTTTCAATCAATGCGATCTCGGGAACAGCCGCTTCGGCAATAACCTGAATAACATTTTCGCACCTCGGATCAGGCACCGCGATCAGGGCTAGGTGGGGAGCCAACTCCCCGGACACTGCCTCCAGTATCCGTCTGAGACGGCCAAGATGAGACAGTTCCCCACCGATCTTGATACGATCCTGAACCCGGCCCGTGAGCGTCAGATTGTGCCCGGAGACCTCGCCCAGATCCTCCGTGGTAAACCAGCCATCCTGTCGGGGATCCGTCAATCGGGATCGGTTATTTGCTTGGGAGACATAGCCCGAGAGTAGGGAATCGCCGCGAACCCGCAGACGTCCTTCCCCGGCCAATACCGACACCTCCCAGTGCGGAAGGATCTGAAGCGGTACGGAGCTAACGGCATCAAGGGGGCGTTCGAGCGCCGCCAACGGGGCGGTTGCCACCTGGGAGGCGGTTTCGGTCATGCCGTAGGTCGGGAGGAGCGGCCACCCGAGTACCTTGGCCTGTGCCTGGAGGGCTGGCGACAAGGCACCACCGCCCACCAGAACGGCACGCAGCGAGGACGGCGCGGCGAGACCCGCCGTGACCAAATCAAACACCTGGGCCGGCACGAGTGACCCGAGGGTCGCCTGGACTTCATCGACCCAGGCGACGAACCGTGCGGCTTGCCACTTTGTCCGCGCTGGCAGCCGGGCCACGCGCGCCCCGGAAAGAGTCGCACGCGATTCGATCGCGAGCCCGCCAATGTGGAAATCGGGCAGACAATGGAACCAGGTATCGCGGCGGTGACTGTCGAGGTGGACGTTGACCGCAGCGGATGACGCCAAAATCGCCCTTTTGGAGAGTGCCACCCATTTGAAGTCCGCAAGCGAGCCGGCGGTACTCCCCGAAGTCAGCAAAAAAACATGGCCTTGTACTCCCGCAGCCACGGGTTCGAGCCACAAGCGGAGTTCGCGCGCGTCCGGGGAGGGCAGGCGCGGGTTGAGAAACACCGCATTGTCTTCGGATTCCCAGTCGATTATGGGGAAATCGGCTGCCACGGCAAGGCCTCAAGAGCTTGAGTGAATCCGAGGCCAACCCCTTGCGGGATTCTGAGCATTGGCCCCGTGGCACCGAGGGGCGCGGAAAAATCGATTTCCGTGTAGACGCGGTGGGTCAATAATCCGCAGATCTCCATCCGTGTTTTTAAACGCGCCAGAGCCTGCGCCGCACACCAGGCCGCGCCAAGTTGACCCACCGGGTGATCGAGGTAACTGGTCACCATCAGCGTCACGCCGGCGTGGCTTTCGACGTAACGGATCAGAGGTTCTGGTGCCTGAATCGCCGGTTTGAGAACCAGAACATCGACGCCCGGGTATTCCTGATCTTCGTGGATTCCGGCAACGCGGTCGAGAGCCAGGCGAACGGGCAGTCTGTCATGAATTCGCAGCCAATCCTCCGCCCGATAGGAACAGGGATCTTCCACGATGTCGAGCCAGCCGTTCAAAAATCCGCCAGGGCCGGCAACGCGGTCAAGAAACCGTAAAAAGCTGTCGACTGACAATCGCTCGTTAAAGTCCAGCCGAAGCCGGAGATTCAGATCCAAAACCACGGGAATAACCTGTTGGAGGCGGGAAATTTCACCTGCGGGATCCTGGCCCAGTTTGATTTTTATCCGCTCGAATCCTTCGCGAGACAGGGTCTCGATCTGTTCACGCGAGAGATTCCTAGCGTTGGGTATCGAGGCGTGGCTGGCGGGGATTTCGAGCCCGCGAAACAGACTTTCGCCAAGGATCCGAGCCTCGGCGTCGGCACGAGCCAGCGCGAGGGATCTTTGTAGCAGCGGTGTCAAGAGGCCGCTTTCAAGCCGGGATCGCTGCACCTCAAGCGGCACATCGCCGAGTTCCGGCCAGGGGTGGCAATCCGCGTAGCCGTGCCCAATCCCGTTGAATTCAACGCGGAGCAGCATACCACAGCGCGCTTGCCCCCCGTCTCGGGGTCTGAGTGTGTAGGGTGACAGCGCGATATCCCTCACGCCATCAACAACCCCGCACTGAGCAGCACACCGAAAAGAAGGTGAATTAGCGAAGCCTGGGCCAGATAGCTGTTGTATTGGCGCCCCGGTTCGCTCCGCCGCACCTGGCGGACGAGCCGTAGCGCCAGGGGCAGCACCCACAGCGGCAAAACGCCCGCCCAGGGATGATCCGCAAACCACCAGTAGCCGCCGCCCAGGATGGGCAGGGTCAGAAGCGCGACAATCTCGAATTTGGCGAAACGTGGCCCAAAGCGAACCGCCAGCGTGCGTTTACCAGCCTTGCGATCACTCACATAATCGCGAAGATTGTTGATCGCGATCAAAGCGGTCGCAGTCAATCCTACTTGGGTTCCCGCAACGAAGGCCGCCGTATGCCCTTCCCCCGCAAGCAGGTAAAAAAGCCCCCCTACCGCGATCCAGCCAAAAAACACCAGCACAAACAGATCACCCAGTCCCGCGTAGGCCAGCGGGAACGGACCGCCGGTGTAGAAATAGCCCGCCACAAGGGAACAAATTCCAATGACAAAGATCGGCCAGCCGCCCGCATAAAGCAGCGGCAGCGCCAGTAGCGACGCAATCCCGAAACAGACCAGCCCGCCAAGCCAGACAGCGCGGGGCGTCAGGAGTCCGCTTTGGGTGACCCGCAGCGGGCCCAGGCGCTCGCTCGTGTCCGCCCCTTTTATAAAATCGAGGGCATCGTTGAACAGATTGGTGCCAATTTGGATAAAGATCGAACTCAAGAGCGCGAAGAGGCTCAAACCCCAGCGCATTTCTCCCGAGGTGAGCGTGGCGGCCAACGCGGTGGCTACCAAGACCGGCACCACGGCCGCCGTGAGCGTTTTGGGGCGGGCACCCAGCACCCAGGTTTTGATCGACGGTTTGGTGCCACTCATGGCAATCGGCCAAACTGGCGAAAATCGGGCGGGCGTTTCTCCAAAAAGGCATTTTTGCCCTCCTGGGCCTCTTCTGAGAGGTAGTACAACAGGGTGGCGTTACCCGCCAGGTCGAGAAGGCCAATCTGACCGTCGCAGTCGGCGTTCATCGCCGCCTTCAGACAGCGCAACGCGAGCGGCGAGTGTTGCAGGATCTCGCGGCACCAGCGAAGCGTTTCGGCTTCAAGATCGGCCAGCGGCACGACCTGATTGACCAATCCCATTGCCAGTGCTTGCTGGGCGTCGTACTGCCGGCAGAGAAACCAGATCTCGCGAGCCTTTTTCTGGCCAACGATGCGGGCAAGATAGCTCGATCCCAGGCCGCCGTCGAACGAACCGACCCGGGGCCCGGTCTGGCCAAAGCGGGCATTGTCGGCGGCGATTGTGAGATCGCAGACGAGGTGCAAAACATGCCCGCCGCCAATGGCGTACCCCGCCACCATGGCAATCACGGGCAGCGGTAGCGACCGAATTGCCTTTTGCAGATCAAGGACATTGAGCCGGGCAATGCCATCGCCGCCAACATATCCCCCCTCGCCGCGCACCCGCTGGTCACCGCCCGAGCAAAAGGCGTCGGGGCCTTCACCCGTCAAAATCACCACCCCAATGGCGGGCTCGTCGCGACAGAGACCGAAGGCCTCCAAAAGTTCCCGGACGGTCTGGGGCCGGAAGGCGTTTCTCACCTCGGGGCGATTGATGGTGATCCTGGCAATCCCATCCTCGGTTCGTTCGAGTTTGATGTCCTCGTAGCCCTTGATCGGGATCCAGCATTTGTTTGTCATCTAAACCTCTTCAGGTTTTTTAACCGGTGGTGGACATTGGAAAATTCAGGAAGCGCATCACTGTTTCGGTAAATGGCACCTTGGGTGTCCAGGGTACACGGTGTCCGGCGTCCGGCAAAATCGCCAGTTCAAAGTGGGAATTGAGAGCCAGGCATTCTACGGCCAGTGCCTGGTAGCGCACATCGTTTGCGCCCGCCACCCACAGGATGGGCCTATCCAACCCGCAAAGCCCGGGGCGGCAATCCTCATCGAAGGCCAGCGAGCCGCGTTCCAGCGCCAGAGCCAATTCACTGCGTAAAAAGGCGCTCTCGGCCCGCGACACACCCAGGGTATCTTGATCTTTGCTAAAAACCGGCTGGGCGTTCCAGTCGCGGATCAGGGTAGCCCAGGGATCATGGCGAAACCGCCGCGCCCACTCGCGGTCATTTTTGAGCCTTGGCTCGCGCTCACGGGCGTCCCCCAGTCCTGGATGCGTCGAGACCAGGATCGCGCAATCCCACGCCTTGGGTGCCTGCAGCAACATCCGCAGAGCAATCCGCCCGCCCATCGAGTAACCCAGCAGCGCCCGGCGGCCGGGTGTCGTGCGGGTATCTGCGGCCAACTGGTTCAGACAATCGGCCAGGACATCGAGAACCGGGCCTTCGCCCGGCAGCCCGGTCAAAAGGGGCAACCAGGCTGGTGCGTGGAACCTGAACCCGAGCGGAAACACGCCCCGCCAATCCTCCGGCAGACCCAAAAAGCCATGCAGGCACCAGAGATCGGCGAGAGGAAAAGGGTTTACCCGATTTTTCACCCGATTTTTTCATAATAACGCCAGAACCGCCGGGTCGCCTCGGCATCTGGCCTGAATTCAATCATGCAGCGGGCCGGGGTGGTGGCGGCAAGATCTGCGGGTACCCGCGAGTCAAGCAGCCGGTAGGGCAGTTTCCAGAGTGCAGCCCAGGGAGCCAGATCGAGTGCGTGGCGGTTTTGAAATTCCGGTTGGGGAAAGATCCGCTCGAAGATCTTTCCTCCGCCATTGTTAATCACCACCAGACGTACCGAGATATTCTCGTCAATTTGGGCCAGTGGCCAGAGACCGACGAGATCATACAATGCCGTCAGGTCGCCGAGAATCGCCCAATGGGGCCTTCCAGCACGGATCAATCCCAGAAACGTCGAGACCTGTCCGTCGATGCCATTGAGCCCCCGCGAGGCCGAAAACTCGTAGCCTCGGTCGTCCCGGGTGGCCGCGAGATCCCACTCGCGGATCGGCAGGCTGTTGCCGAGGTAGATATGGGCGCCCGGTTCGATCACCTGAGAGAGATGGCACAGGATGCCGGGCTCGGACTCAGGCTCTGAGGCCAGAAGGCTCCGCAAAGCGTTGCAAACCTCGCGATCCCGCGCCAGCAACCCCTGGCTTGCCTGGCTTGCCCGGCCATTGAGGTTTGGCCTGGTTTTTGGCAAGGTCAACGAGAGCAAATCGGGCAGCCGGCCATGACAGAGCGAGGAGGGGCGGGCTAGCCC
>JBAXSA010000171.1:0-6186 GCA_037130945.1 Pseudomonadota bacterium
CATACTCGCCAAGAATGAGCCGTTGGCTCGCGAGGCCGTCGAGTGGTGGATCCAACGCGATCCGCAATCGCCCCTGGCCCGGCAACTCGCGGTCGTGATCTACATCCGCGCCGGGGATATGGATCGAGCCAGTCAGCATCTCCGGCACTTGGTGACGCTGTCCGGTCAGCACCAGGGCCAGGGCTATATCGAAGCCGCCAAGGCGGTGGCGCGAAGTGGCGAGGTCGAGTCGGCCATCACCCTGATGAGCCGGCTCGTCGAGCAGTCGCCCAACAAGGCCGAGGCCCACTTTGCCCTGGCCATTGTGGCCCTGGCGGGCAAACGTTTCGATCTGGCCCAGCAAAGCGCCAACCGGGCACTGCTGCTCAAACCTCGCTGGCCCGAGGTCGAGATTTTCATGAGCCGCCTGCTGACCGCCCAAGGCGACCGCGAGGCCGCCTTGCAGCGGCTTGAACAGGCGGTCGCACGCCAGCCCAAGGAGATGAGTCTGGGCTTGGCTCTGGCGCGTGAGCTGGTCGAAGACAAACACTATGGCCGTGCCTATAGCCTCTTTGGCAAATTGCTCGCGCAACGTCCCAAGGATGAAGACCTGCTATTGTCGCTGGCCGCGCTGGCCTATGAGATCGGCAAGAAGCGCGAGGCCCAAGGCTACTTGGAGCGCCTCGCCAAAGGCCGGGAACATCGTGATGAAGCGCTGTTCCTGCTCGGTCAAATGGCCGAGGAGGCCGGTGACCCCCGGGCCGCCATGGGTTGGTACCGCCAGGTCGCTGGAGGCCGTCTGGTCGAGTCGCGTGTAGCGCTGGCCAAACTCAAGGCCGACGAAGGAGCCACCCTCGAGGCTCAGGAGATCTTGCAGCAACTCCGGGGCGACCACCCCACCGGGGCGGATCGCTATTTTTTGATAGAAGGCGATCTGCTGCGCAAGACCAAGCTCTACGAGCGTGCCGCCCGGGTCTATGACCAGGCCCTGGCGGCCTTTCCCGACGATCTCGATCTACGCTACGCCCGCGCCATGAATGCCGTGAGCATGAATCGGCTCGATCTCCTCGAACAGGATCTCAAGGCGATCCTCGCCAAAAATCCGAATCATGTCGATGCCCTGAATGCCTTGGGATATGTCCTGGCGGATCAAACCAACCGTCTCCCGGAGGCTCTCGGCTATCTGACCAAGGCCTACGCCCTCAAACCCGATAGCCCGGCGATTCACGACAGCCTGGGCTGGCTCTACTTTCGCCTCGGCCGCCAGACCGAGGCCCTGACGTTGCTGGAACAGGCCTACGCCAAACTCAAGGATCCCGAAGTCGGCGCACATCTGGGAGAGGTACTATGGATCACGGGCCAGGTGCAACGGGCCCGGATAATCTGGGATGAACTACTCGCCAAAGAGCCAGATAACGACTATCTCCGAGCCACCATCCAGCGGTTGTCGCCCAATCAACAGCCACCGCCCTGAGAACATTAAACGCCTGGCTCATAAAAACTTGAGTTTACGCGCGGCAAACCAGGTCATGGCCAGCAAAATCGCCCCATGGCGCCAACGCTGGATATTGGTGTCTCCATAGGTTCGATCTTTGTAATGCACGGGCAATTCTGTAATCTGCAAGCCCATCCGTGCCGCGCCAAAGATCAGGTCGAAGTCGCCAAAGGGGTCGAAATCGCCAAAGTAACTGCGGCACTGCGCCAGCTTTTCGTAGTTTTCCCGGGTCAGCACCTTGGTGCCGCACAGGGTGTCCTTGAACCGCTGTCCGAGCAAAAATGAAAAGGCGAAGGCAAAAAAACCATTGCCGAGGATATTGAAAAAACGCATGGCCTGCCGTTCCATCGGATAGACCAGCCGGCTGCCATTGATAAACTCGCCATGATTACGGGTCATGGCGGCATAAAACTTCGGTAGCTCTTCGGGTGGCACCGTCATGTCGGCGTCCAGGATCATCAGGATCTCCCGGGTCGCCAGCGAAAACCCCTTTCTAACCGCATCCCCCTTGCCGGTACCGTCCTGCCGGGTGGCCAAGATTTCAACCTGGCCGCGATACTGTTCCTGGATCCGGATGATCTCGCTCCAGGTCTCGTCGGTAGAACCGCCTTCCACGAAGATCAGCTCGTCCGCCGGGCCCATTTTCGGCAGACGCTCGACCAGCCGGGCGATATTGCCGGCCTCGTTGCGCGCCGCCACGACCACCGAAACCGAAGGCGTACCCAACAACCAGGCCACCGGCTTTTTGGGACGGATAATAGCCATCTTGACCAGACAGGCTCCACTAAACAGCGGTAGCGGGGCTAAATAACGGTTGACGAAGTGGCTCAACAGGGGAATCCACAGGGGTAGCAACACCCGGCGGTCATGGCGGATGATCTCGAAATCGGCCAGGCGGCAGAGATTGGCAATATCCTCGGTGGCGATCCAGTTCTGCTCGGGTAGCTGGGAACGAATCCCGATCCAGCTCGCCAATTGGGTGAGAGGGCGCCAGAGGCTATTGTAATAAATCAGAATGACCCGGGTTTTGGGTGGCAAGGCACCCTGGAGCTGTTCCATCAATCCCTGGACATCCTGGGCGTAATGAACCGTACCGTTGAGCAGCAAAAAATCAGGTGCGGCCGCCTGCAGGGCCGCCAAATCCGGCAGACATCCCACTTCCGGGGTGTTCGCTGGACTCTGATCCAGGAAAAACCGGGTGAGTTTGGGAAAATAGGGGACGAGCAGAGGGTTCTTGGGATTGACCTCGACGAGGGTATCACTGGGCATCACATAAAATCCCACATATCTGGCCAACAGTTTGTAGAAGTAAGCCTTCATGCGTATCGCTCAAAAATTAGTCTATCCATCACAATTGCCGCAAGACCAGCTTAAGATCCTGCCAGGCGCTGGCCTTCTGCTCCGGGGCACGCAACAAATAGGCCGGATGATAGGTGACCACCAGGGGAATGGCCTGGGGGCCAAAACGATGAACGACGCCGCGCAGTTCACCCACAGGCCGGCCTGATCGCAAGAGATGCTGGGCGGCGATGCGACCCACCGCAAGAATCAGCCGGGGTGATACCCACTCGATCTGGCGTATTAAAAATCTCTCGCACTGGTGCGCCTCTTCGGGCTTGGGGTCACGGTTGCCGGGAGGTCGGCATTTTAAAATATTGGCAATATAGACCTGTTCGCGGGGGTGGCCAATGGCCGCCAGCATGGCATTGAGGAGTTGGCCCGCCCGGCCCACAAAGGGTTCGCCCTGGCGATCCTCGTCGGCCCCCGGTGCCTCGCCAATCACCATCATCTGGGCTTTCCGGTGACCCACCCCAAAGACCGTCCGGGTGCGGGTTTGCCATAGCGGACAGGCGTGACAATCGGCGATTTGCGCCCGGAGGCCGTCCCAGTCTACGGCTTGATCTGTCACTACGGGCACCATGGGCACTACGGACATCACGGGCGGAGGATTGACTGGAGTTGGCGGTTTGATCCCCTCTCCTCCCGCCGGGAGGAAAGAGAGGGGCTTTTTCGGTTCTGGCATGGAGGGCACTGTCGACGTATCAGCCTGCCCTACCCTTCCGCGTGGCTGGTAGAGATTAACCCCCATCAAGGCCAGGTAAGATTGGCGCCGCCCTTCGTCCATGCCGTTACAATCCTTCCTGCTGCGGATGCGCACGATCCGCCGGCTGGAGGATCTTGTTGCAGGCGTTGAGATAGGCGCGTGCCGAGGCGATCACAATATCGGTATCGGCCCCCTGGCCGTTCACTACCCGTCCGCCGCGCTCCAGCCGCACTGTGACTTCTCCTTGGGCATCGGTTCCCGTGGTGATGTTATTGACTGAATAAAGCAACAACCGGCCGCCGCTCTGGATGATCGCTTCGATGGCCTTGAAGGAGGCATCCACCGGGCCGGAACCCTCGGCCTCGCCATGGCATTCCTGGCCATCCAGGCTCACGGTGACCCGGGCGTAAGGCGTTTCTCCAGTCTCGGAACACACCCGCAACGACACCAGCTTGATCCGCTCGTTCTCGGCCAAAAGATGGGCATCTGTGACCAGAGCCTGAAGATCCTCGTCGAAGATCTCGTGTTTTTTGTCCGCCAGATCCTTGAATCGGGCAAAGGTGGCGTTTAATTCTTCCTCCGAGGCAAATTCCACCCCCAATTCCTTGAGTCTCGATTTGAGGGCATTACGCCCGGAATGCTTGCCCAGCACCATGCGGTTCTGACTCCAGCCCACGTCCTCGGCGCGCATGATTTCGTAAGTTTCGCGGCTTTTTAGCACGCCATCCTGGTGAATGCCCGACTCGTGGGCAAAGGCGTTGGCCCCGACCACCGCCTTGTTGGGCTGCACCGGAAAACCGGTAATGCCGGCGACAAGCCGCGAACAGGGCAGGATCTGGGTGGTGTCGAGACGGCTGTCACAGAGAAAAAGATCTTGCCGGGTGCGCACCGCCATCACGACCTCTTCGAGCGCCGCATTGCCGGCTCGTTCCCCGAGGCCATTGATGGTGCATTCCACCTGGCGGGCACCATTCATCACCGCCGCCAGGGAATTGGCAGTGGCCAAGCCGAGATCGTTGTGGCAATGGACGGAAAAAACCGCCTGGCCGGCGTTTGGCACCCGTTCGAGGAGTTGCTGGATGAGGGTGCCGAATTGTGCCGGGATGTTGTAGCCGACCGTATCCGGGATGTTGATGGTGCGGGCTCCGGCGGCAATCGTCGCCTCCACCACCCGGCAGAGGAAGTCGAACTCCGAGCGACCGGCATCCTCCGGCGAGAACTCCACGTCATCGGTGTAACGGCGGGCGTGCTTGACGGCCCACACCGCAGCGGCCAGCACCTCATCCGGGGTCATGCGGAGTTTGCGCTCCATGTGAATCGGCGAGGTCGCCAAAAACGTATGGATCCGGAAGGCACGGGCATCCTTGAGGGCGGCTGCGGCGCGGTCGATGTCGGTTTCCTTGGCACGCGCCAGACCGCAGACGACGCTATCCTTGACGACGCGGGCGACGGCCTGAACCGCGTCGAAATCGCCGGAGCTGGCGATGGGAAAGCCAGCCTCGATGACATCGACCCGCATCCGTTCCAGAGCCTTGGCAATTCTGACTTTTTCCTCCTTGGTCATGGAGGCACCGGGGCTCTGCTCGCCATCGCGAAGCGTCGTATCAAAAATAATCAATGGGTTGCTGCTCATAGATAACGCAAGACCTGTAATCTTTAAGAATGGAATGGGGAGTATAAAATGGGGAATATAAGGTTGCGTTTAGCCCCGCCGGGTAAAACGAAAATACCCGATGAGCGTCTTCAGGTTGCCGGAGGCGGATTTTATCTTCGCGGCCTGTTCCGTGACCTCGGCGATGGCGGCGGTGGTGAGATCAATGCCCGCAACAATGTCCTGAACCTGACCGGCGATCTCGCTTCCCGCGCTGGATTGCTCGCGCGTTCCAGCGGCAATGGCTTGCGACATCTCCGCGACCCGGTCACTCTGCTGGGCGACCTGGTTCAGGCTGGATTGGGCCTGATCCATTGCAGTCTCGGTGGCCGTGACGTGGGTTCCGGTGGACTCCATGCTGGTCACCGCCCGCTGCGTCACCTGCTGAATCACCTGCACCGAAGACGAAATCTCCTCGGTCTGTTTGCTGGCCTTCCCCGCGAGTTTGCGCACCTCGTCCGCCACCACCGCGAATCCCCGGCCGGATTCCCCGGCACGCGCCGCCTCGATCGCCGCGTTCAGGGCCAGTAGGTTGGTCTGATCGGAGATTTCCTTGATCGCCTGGGTAATCCGGCCGATCGCAAAGATCGATTTGAACAGTTCGGCCATGGTCTGTTCCGCCAGATTGACGGTACTGACGACATTCCTGGAGGCCGTCCGGCTATCCAGCATCCGGTTCGAGGCATGCGTGAGGAGACCTCGGGATTCCGTGATGGCCTCGGCGGACTCCTGGGCACTGTGTGCCATCTCCTCCACCGACACCACCAGCTGTTCAACCGCAGCAGCGATCCGGCCAGTGGCATCCAGTTGGTGGGTGACTACCCGCTGGGTTTCGTTCATTTGGCGGGTGAGTTCATCAACGCTCCGGTTCATGAAATTCGCCGCCTCGGCGATTTCGGACATCATCGATTTGACATGCGTCTGCATCGTCACCACGGCGTCATTCAAGCGTCCCAGCTCGTCCGTCCGGTGTAACGGGATGGTTTCACTCAGGTCGCCCTGGGCGATGTTGTCGAG
>JBAXSA010000172.1:0-6162 GCA_037130945.1 Pseudomonadota bacterium
CAATCTCGCTGTACAGTAGATCCGGCTCCTGGTGCGCAGCAACTGGCTTGGGGCCTCGCTTACCGGCAAACAACGTCTTGGCGTTTACCTGTATTTCCTTCTTCCACAGCCCAACCTGACCTGGGTGAACTCCGTACTCCTGGCCAATCTCGTTGACAGTCTTCCGCTCTCTCAATGCCTCAAGACCCACCTTCGCCTTGAAGTCAGGAGTGTGAACCTTTCGCTTATTCTCTTCTTTCATCTCTTCATTTCCTCATGTTTGAACCAGCTTAAACTGCTGTCTTGAATACAGGGTCCACTATAGTGAATGTGCCCGTTCTTTTTGATCTTTACTGATCCACAGCATGGGCAACATTCTCTGATTTTTATAAACATGTAATTTTCCTCATGGCTTTAAATTATATAAAATATATTTTAATGAAAATTATCATTCTGTCAATAGTCACTTGCCCCCCAGCATTACCTGTAGCGCACTATCCAGAAATGAGCAATGCCAATCGGTGCCATGTCGAATAACTCCCCCTTGATCAGTTCCATGCTCGCATCCAGGAAAATCGGCCCCATCCGGTGGTATTCTTCCGGCGTGATTTTATGCAGCATCATCGGATATTCTCCCAAGTCAGAACACATCCCGCCATTTTGACAGGACAGAAAAGCGAGTCAATCCATGAAAACGATCCTCAAGTGCATGGCACCCAAACCTGACGAGGTGGGTCTGGCGGTTGCCAACAACGACAGTCTCGACCGCAACCTGACCGGTGTCGGCTCGCGGGTTAATTTCGCCGTACAGGTGGCGTATTGATGCCATTCAGCCTCTATCTCTGCGAAAAACCCTCTCAGGCCCGCGATATTGCCCGGATACTGGGGGTGCGGCACAAGGGCGAGGGTTGCCTGATGGGCGAAACCAACGGCCAGCGGATTGGGGTGACCTGGTGCTACGGTCATCTGCTGGAAATGGTGCCGCCGGATGGCTACGACCCTGCGCTCAAACGCTGGAGCCTGGACACCCTGCCCATCGTACCCACCGAGTGGCGTCTCGCCGCCAGGCCCGACGGGCGCGCCCAGCTCAAGGCCATTCAGGTACTCGTCAAGGAGGCCAGCGAGGTTATCATTGCCACCGACGCCGACCGCGAGGGCGAACTCATCGCCCGCGAGGTACTGACCCTCTTTCGTTGGCGCGGGCCAGTACGCCGGTTGTGGCTCTCGGCCCTGGACGACACCAGCATTCGCAAAGCGCTGGCTGCGATGCTGCCGGGTACCCAGACCGAACCCTTGTGGCAGGCCGGATTGGGCCGGGCACGGGCCGACTGGCTGGTGGGCATGAACCTGACCCGCGCCTACACCGTCACCGGGCGGCGCGCGGGTTACGACGGAGTTTTGTCGGTAGGCCGGGTTCAGACCCCGACACTCAATCTTATCGTGGAGCGCGACCGGATTATCGAGGCCTTTGTCCCAGTGGCGTATTTTAATGTCACCGCGCTGTTTGGGCTGACAGGCGACGGCCAGCCTCGGGAGCGACGCTTCCGCGCCCGCTGGGTGCCACCAGAGACTGTGGCAGACGCAGAGGGACGTTGCCTCAAACGGGAAGCCGCTTCGGCGGTGGTGGCGCAGGTCACCGGACGCACCGGAAAAATCACCCAGGCCGAGACCCGGCGAGTCAAGGAACCGCCACCCTTACCCTTCGATCTCTCCACCCTTCAGCAGATCGCCTCACGACGTTGGGGCATGGGGGCCCAGCAGGTACTGGATACGGCGCAGTCCCTCTACGAGACCCATAAGGCCATCACCTACCCACGTACGGATTGTCCCTATCTACCCAGTAGTCAGCACGCCGAAGCGCCAGGGGTATTGGCCGCGCTCATGGCCTCCGACCCAGGGCTGGCGGAGTTGGTGCGGGGGGCCGACCCGGCGCTGCGTTCGCGGGCCTGGGACGATGCCAGGATTACCGCCCACCACGCCATCACCCCGACTGCGGCCAAGGTGAATGTGGGACGCATGAAAAACGCCGAAGCGCAGGTCTATGACCTCATCCGGCGCCGCTATCTGGCTCAGTTCTATCCGGCCTACGAATACGACCTCACCGAGGTCGAAGTGAAAGTCGAACAGGCGATTTTTCGTACCACCGGACGGGTGATGCGCGTTTTGGGCTGGCGTTTGGTACTGGGCGGAGAATCGCCTGCCGAGGGCGATGACGAGGAACCGGCACTTCCGGCCATGACCACCGGCGAGCCGGCTTGGGTGCTGGAGACGGCCTTGGAGGACAAACGGACTCGTCCATTGCCCCGCTATACCGAAGGAACGCTGATTGCCGCCATGAAAAACGTCGGTCGTACCGTGGCCGATCCCAAGCTCAAGAAGGTACTCAAGGAGACCTCCGGTATCGGTACTGAGGCAACCCGCGCCAGCATTATCGAGACCCTGCTCAAGCGGGGTTTTTTGATCCGGGAAGGACGACGCCACTTGAGTAGTACTCCTACCGGCCGGACGCTGGTGGATGCTCTGCCAGCGGCTGTGAAGGATCCTGCCACCACTGCCTTGTGGGAACAGGGGCTGGACGAGATTGCCCGTGGCGAGGCTCCCCTCGAACCTTTCCTTGAACGCCAAGCCCACTGGATTGGGGAGGTCGTGGCAATGGTCAAGACGGGACAGATGCCTGCGGGCTTGGCCGCTTTGTCCGGGCAGGGAGGGGGGCGGGCGACCACACCGGTTCGACCGCCTGCCGTTGTTGCCAAAGCGCCCGTCACATTGACTCCCGCAACGCCTTATCCCGGAACCACTCGGGTCTTGCCGGAGAAAGACCCGCCCTTCTGGAATGACCCCCCACCCTGGGAGACTGACCTACCACCTGGGGAGGTGACGGAGCCACCTTGGCGGGCATCTTCACCTGTCATACCTGTCGTACCTGTCGTCATTGCGCCAACCCTAGCCCCAAAGACCCCGCCCGCCGCGAGTACTCCCTGTCCTCGCTGTCATCAGGGACATCTGGTACAACGCATCGCCCGGTGTGGGTCTAATGCTGGTGGAACCTTCCTGGGCTGCTCCGCGTTTCCACGCTGTCGCTATACGGCATGAAAGGCGATAGTACGCTACAGGTAATGAAACTAAATTCTTCCACGAGCCAAGTAGAATCGCTATAGACAGCCCGCGTTGCTCATGGCGTTTCTGCTGTTGGTGAACGGAAATCTGGGCAAATCAGTTGGGAAGTGACTGTGGCGCGTAGCTGTGACAACCCTTGGGACAGACCCGGCCGCAGGCACCACAACCGATGCAGTCCAGGGCATCCGCCACCGTCATGACCATCATAGCGTCGTCGTCATCCCAATCCTCGTCAGCTTCCATGTCCTCGCCCCGTTCCACCAGGTTGAGTACCTGGCGCGGGCAGACCTTGAAACAACGGCCGCAGCCAATACATTTTTTTGGGTCAATTGCCATTAGAAACTCGGGAATCCAGTTCGCGCCACCCCGAGTCATTCCGGTCATTGGGTTCATGGTTCGTCCTTTTTTTCCAGTTCCCTGATGTCGTCGTTGCCGTTGCTCATCAATACCTCACAGGCCAGCTACGTCGGGATGCTCACCGACAATGCCCAAGGCCACGGACAGAATTTTGTCGGCCTCGGTTTTCATCTTCGACAGACTTTCAAAACCAAAGCGATGCACATCGCGCAGCGTCCGGTCGCCGACTACCAGCTTGCCAACCGTCATCAGCGCCCGGCCAAAACCTTCATGCGAGAGGTGTACCAACGGCACGGCCATCAACCCGCATTCTTTCTCGATCAGCGTGGCAATGGCGTTGTAGAAAGCCCTGACGCGGGGCGACGGCCTTTTCATCGGGATCGCCGACGATGGGAATCAGGGCCTTGCGTTCCCGGGTGAGAATCAAGGGTTCCAGCAGCTTGGCGACTGGCTGGCCGTCGTAAGTTCCATAGTGATCGAGAGCACGCATCTGCCGAATCATCTCCTGGATGAAATCAGTGCCATAGATGGGATCCTGTTCAGGGGTGGCGAGTGTCATGGAAAATCTCCGTGGGGTAACCGATGGATGCGCGGGGCGAGGAGGTCAGCAAAATTTCCGGTATAGGCCGGGATTGACCGCAATGGATAAGGCGCAGGATAGCCAGACCGAGCGCCAGACCAGAGGCCGCGCCGCCAATGGCCATTAGGTCGCCCCCGCCCGCCAGGCTGATCGCACCCAACAGTGTCGTGAGAGCCGGCAGGAGATACACCAGGATGGCGTTCCGCAGCAGCGAGGCTTCGGCAATCGATAGCGTTACCACTTCACCAGGCCGGGCCGATTCTGCGACCGGCAGAATCAGCGTCGTACTCCCGGCCTGGCCGGCACCGCAGGTGCCACGACTGCCGCATGCCGTACAACCTGTTGAGCGTTCAACCCGGATCGTCGCCTGGCCATCCTGGATGGCCAGGATGTGACCGATCCGCTCAATCATTGTTCCAGCCCTCGGCGGCCATGCGCTCGAAGCGATCAGGGTCGGTATCGCGCCGCAACGCCTTGTTGATCCATGGCACGCTGCCATCACGGATGGCACGACGTAGTACCGCGAGACGTAGATCGATTGGCTCGACCGACTCCAGCCGGATCGGCTGGATGCCGCGTGCCATGAGCTGGCGCATCGCCGAGCCGCCCACCGCCTGGCAAAAGACGGCGGTACAGCCCTCCAGAGCGGACATTCTGGCAGTCAGCTTGTCCTCGTTGCCGTCCTGGCGCGCTTCGGAAAATTCGGCCATCGCCACCAGTTTTGAGTACTCACCGTCGAGGCTGTAAATTGCAAAACCTGTGGCAGCGCCAAAATGCTGGTTGATGTGTATGCGGTCAGCGGTGGCAAACGCGACCTTGAAGCTGTGGCGCACGGCTGACAAATCCTTCAGTAGCTGACCAGGCGAGCCGGAGCTGACGGGCCGTTGTTGCGGTAGAGGGAGCGGTAGGCGGGGATGTCATGGTGATTTTCCAGAATGAGGTTGGCAAGATCAAACAGGGTCTGGCGCGTACCGCGATAGCCGATCCAGGTACGGGTATACCCGCCCACCAGGTCGTATTGTGGAAATCCGGCGCGTAACAGCGGAATGCCCAGCCGCGTGGCGCTCCGGGCCGCATGAGAATTGGCGATGAGTAGTTCTGCCCCAGCCTGTTGTGCCATCCGCGCCAGGTCTTCGAGATCGCCCACCTGTACGACGGCACAGGGCATATCAGCCAGGGCTGGAGCGCGCACCGTGGCAACCGCAGCGACAATCTCCGCGCCCAAGCCAGCGAGAAACTCGCCGAATGCCAGCAATAGATCGGGGTCGAGCGCTAGCGCGACACGGGCAAACCCCGTCATGAAGTGGGTATCCAACAGGGCATCCTGCAACTGGGCACGGTGACGCTCGATTCTGTCTGGCACTGGCCGTTCGGAGAGGGTGGCCAGTGTCTGGGTCAGGGCATCACAGGCATCGAGTCCCATCAGGTGATCAAAACGCCAGTCGGGAACTTGGGTTCGCTCATGGAGCAGATCGGCGGCGCGCTGAAGAGAGCGCCCGATGACGAGCGTGGCAATAGATTCGCCCATGGCTTCAATGGCGCTTCTCGGTGTGCCACCGAGTGTCAGCGGCGTAGTCTCGGCCTCGGTTAGATGACCGTCGAGCGAATCACCAAGATCCGGCAATATCACGGGCGTCAACCCAAAGGTTTCGATCCAGTCGCGTAGGCTTTCCAGATCGCCTGGCGTGAGCATTGACGAGGCCAGTACGTTGATCTGTCTTACGGACTGTCCCGCCCGTGCCGATTGTTTCACGAGGGTCTCGATGATGGCCTCGACTGCCAGGGCATAGCCGGATTCCAGAGAACCCGTGTAGTCCGGGGTATTGACCGGGATGACGGTGATGTGGTCGAAGTGCGGATAAAGGGTGCGAAACGACCTCACCAGGCGATGAATGTCGGTGCCCTGGGTTTCGGAAAGTCCCGTGGTCGGCACGCCAATGATCTCCGGCGCGTTTTTCTCGCAGATTGTCTTGAGGCCCTCAATGAGGTTATCGTCGGCACCCATGACGGTACTGACCTGATCCATTGCCGTGGTCTGTAGCGGGATTGGCTCGCGGAAATGGCGGACGAAAAAGGGGTGCATTCCCAAAATATGGCATCTGGGCATCTGGCCGACATGATTAAAAAAT
>JBAXSA010000173.1:0-6114 GCA_037130945.1 Pseudomonadota bacterium
CCCAGCGCAGGGAGTCCGTTGCCCCACTGGATCCCAATCCTGCCAGCCGGACTTGCGCCCGAACCAGGCCGAAGTCGCCGGGATCGTCCTCGATCACCAGGATGGAAACCCTCTTGTGAAGCGAGTCGCTCATGTAATGCCTCCGATGGTGTCCGTGGCTGGCAGGGTGAAGATGAAGGTGCAGCCCTGATGCTCGCCCCGGGATTCCACCCGGATAAACCCACCCTGATGCTCGACAATCTTCCGGCACAGTGCGAGACCAATGCCGGTGCCAGGATATTTTCCGCGTGGCTGGAGCCGCTCGAAGACCTTGAACAGGCGCTCTTCCTGCCCAGGTTTCAGTCCCACGCCGTTATCTTGGACGGAAAAACAATATTCCCCATCGCCCGGTTCCGCCGCAATCAGGATGTCCGGCTCACGCCCTTCGATCCGGTATTTGAGGGCATTGTCGATCAGGTTCTGAAACAGGCGCACCAACTCGTCCCGGCTGGTGAAGAGCGGTGGCCACTCCCCTGTTATGTGAATCCTCGCCTGGGCCTCTGCGATAGCCGGCTGGAGAATTCGCAACACTTCGTCCAGTACCTCGCGGCTATCGAGCCATTCCTTGGCATCGTTTTTTCGTCCGATGCGGGAATACTCGAGCAGTGCGGTCAGCATCTGATCCATGCGCTGCGCGCCCTCGGTGGCGAAGTGGAAGTTTTGCCGCGTCTCCTCGTTGAGCAGGGGTTTCAGGTCGATTGCCAGGAGCTGTAGATAGCTTGTCACCATCCGCAGTGGCTGACGCATGTCGTGGGAAGCGGCGTAGGCAAACTGTTCCAGGTCGGCATTGGAGCGCATCAGTTCTTTCAGGCTATTGGCGAGTGCCAGTGTTCTTTCCTCCACCCGCTGTTCGAGCGTCGCATTCAATTGTCGGTTCGTCTGGAACTGGGCTGCCAGCGTCACCGCCATTTCTCTAAAGTGATGGATCAGACGATTGGGTTCCAGGAGGGTGGTTTCGGGCCAGTCGAGTTGAGTTTTTGTCTCCAGGGTGGCCGGCAAGGCATGCGTCAAGTCAATGAGTTGCTCGCTGGTGGCCACGATCTTGCGGCTCAGGAATTCAGCCAGTGCCAACGTGGCGAGAATGATCAGGAAAAGCAGTGCCAGGGCATTGGTATAGCGGGTGTAGAGGATCTTTTGGAAGGGCGCTACCGGCTGCTCCAGGATCAGTTTCCATTCGGCCAGATGGCCCACCGGCGTTTCAGCCACATAGAAGGAGGCTTTCCAGCGCTCGGAGATAGGCACATTGGGTGGCAGCTTCGGTACCCATTGCGAGACGCTTTCATCAAGACGATGCAGGTCGCCCTCACCGCGCGTCAGGGGGGTCATCACCTTTTGCTCCGGGCGATTGGTCAGAATAATGTTGCCGTTCCAGTCGAGCAGGGTATAGCGCAGAGTATTGCTCTCGGTGCTCTTTTCGAGGGCGTCCCGGATCTGCGAAAGGCTCAGGATGCCGCTGATAATGAAGGGACGATCCGCAAAGTTCTTGCCGAGGTTAGATTGTCCCAGTTCGTCGATCAGCGGCGAGAAGGCAACGGTGGTAGCCCCCCTGTCGAGAAGTCCGATCCGCAGGAAATTGGAATCGGCGGCGTGCGCCTGTTCCAAGCGGGATTGCATTTTTGAGGGGGACTCCGTGCCCGCCATCTCGGCCAAATTGACGATAGCGGGCAATCTGTTTTGCATCCATCTCCCCAAATAGTAGGTCATGCGCTGGCTATCCTGGAGCAGCTCGGTGCGGATACGGTCGTCGGTCTCGCGGAAATCGTTGCGGCTCGCCACCACCAGCAGGATCAGCGCCGGGCATAGCGCGAAAAAGGCCAGCAGATTAGAAATGAGATCCCGATAAGGAATCAGCGCGGAACGTGATGCGAACACAAAACCGGTAAAGATCAGCCGGGCCAGCAAGGCATTGGTGATGCCGTTCACGGCCTGCTTGGTCATCACGATGGTGGTGTTGGCGTGGGGCACCGCCATGACACCGTGATAGAACAGATACACCAGCGGCATGCCCACCAAAAGCCAGTAAAGCGTATCGGCCAACACCAGACCGACCTTGCGACGGTGATGGAGCCAGCCCACCACCCCCATCTCGGCGGTCATGATGAGAATGGCGTAAGGGTGCCACCAGATGAGATAGGTGACGCCAGCGATCAGGGCCGCCGCCACGAGGCCCCGGGCAAACCCGAAGAGCTGTAAGGCCAGCATGGCAAAAATGCTGCCGAACAGGAAGTCGATATTGAGGAAAATCGGGTACTTGTAGTAGTTTCCGGCCAGACCCATCGCGATCAGGACGAGGTAGGGGGCAATGCCCGGCCTGTCCGGTCTTTCCGGATTTGTTACGTCGACGAAACAGGTGTTCATTTTCTTCAATCCAGTCAATCCCAAACCCTAATCGCCTATTCGGTTCTATCCGGCAGACGCACCAGTCTGAACCAATAGGTGCCCAACAACCGCATGGCCTCCATGAATTCATTCAGATCCGCCGGTTTCGCCACATAGCCCGCCGCACCCAGACGGTATGCAGCGACCACATCGGCTTCCAGCCCGGAGGTGGTGACCACCACCACGGGGATTACGCGCAGGTTGTCCATCTGCTTGATGGCCCGGAGCGTTTCAAGGCCGCTTTGGCCCGGCATCTTGAGATCCAGCAGAATCAAATCGGGATGCGCGGTATTCTGGGACATCTGACCGAGACGGGTCAGGTACTCGATGGCCTCGTGACCGTCCCCGACACAATGCAGCTCGAGCTGAAAGCCACTATTTTTCATGGCCAGCTGCATCAGGCGGGTATCGCCGGGCTCGTCTTCCACCAGCAGAACGCGCGGGATACGGGGAGCTTTCATGATCTTGCCTTCAAGTGGGTTGGGGGAGGCGTACCAGATTGATCCAGTAGTCCCCGAGTTGGTGGATGATCGTGATGAACTGCTGGATATCCATTGGTTTGGTGACATAGCCGGCCGCGCCGAGGTTATAGGATGCGACGACATCGCGCTCGACTTCTGATGTAGTCAGAATCACCACCGGAATATCGCGCAGGGCCTCGTCCTGCTTGATCGCGGTCAGACACTCGCGGCCATCCAGCCGGGGCATGTTGAGATCCAGCAGGATCAGATTGGGACGCAGCGCGTCGGCAAAGCGCGCACCCTGTCGGCGCAGGAATTCGAGGGCCTCGCGGCCATCGACCACATGATGCAAGTCGACCAGGAGCCGGCTCGCGGAGAACGCGACCCTGACGAGGTGGGCATCGGCCGGTTCGTCTTCGGCCAGTAAAATAACAAAGGGTTGTGATTCGGTTTTCAAGAGACTTTCTCCACAGATAACTCAAACAAAACGCGGCACCCGCCGCCCGGAGTTTCCTCGATCCAGGCGCGCCCGCCGCAACTCTCCGCAATCCGGCGCAGGATGGCGAGCCCGATACCGGTGCCGGTGCCGTCCGACGACAGGCGCTCAAAGACCCGAAACACCCGTTCGCGGTACTCCGCCTCGATCCCGGGGCCGTCGTCTCTGATGCGGTAGCGTGCCAGCGACCCCTGACGTCCGCCGTCAATGGTAATCTGCAGCGGCGATCCCGCCATACCATGTTGCAGAGCGTTATGCTGCAGAGCGTTATCCAGCGCCACCTCGAACAGATCCGCAAGGCGTGGTACGTCGATCCAGGCGGGCGGCAGAACGCCCACATGGACGGTGGCCCCGGTGGCGGCGATGCGATCCGACAGTTGTTTGAGAACCCTGGAGACCACGGGGCCGACATCGGTTTTTTCGAGCTTGCCGCGGGGCTGATCCGCCGCCAGATAGCGCTCGACATCGCGCAGCAGGCTTTGCTGGCGGCGCGCCTGCTGGTTGATGAAGTCGAGCGACAACTGGACTTCGGGATCGTCGATCCGGCCCTTCAATTGCGTGGTGAGACGATCAGCATAGCTGGCCATGCGGCGGGCCGGTTCCTGCAAATGGTGCGCCGTCACTTCCGCAAAACGATGCAGATCGGTATTGATGCGCCGCAACTCGGCCTCGGCCAGTTTGCGGTCGGTGATGTCGATGCAGGATCCGATGAACCCGATGAACTGGTCTTTCGCGTCAAACAGGGGCACGCCATTGTCAAGAATCCAGCGGTACTCGCCGTCATGGCGTCGAAGGCGGTATTCCATGCAAAAGGACTGGCGGGCGTCGAAGTGGCTGACGTAATGTTCGAGACAGGCCTGAAAATCGTCGGGATGCACGCCCTCGGCCCAACCATTGCCTATTTCCTCGGCCATGCTACGTCCGGTAAAGTCCAGCCACACCTGGTTGAACCAATAGCACAGCTTGTCGAGCCCCGAGCGCCAGATCAAAACCGGCGCGGCATCGGCGATGACGCGGAAGTGGGCCTCGGCTTCCTCCAGGGAAAATGCCCAGCGGCGTTGCCCGACCGGTGGGGCCTCGTTGCCCGGTGGCTTGTCTTCCAAGGTATTCATTCTGTGGTTCCTCGTGGCAAATCAATCCAAAACGTACAACCCTGGCCCTCTCCTGCCGATTCCACCCAGATCCGCCCTCCATGATGCTCGGCGATCTTGCGGCACAGTGCGAGACCGATGCCGGTGCCCTCAAAGGCACTGCGTGATTGCAGACGCTGGAAGACCTGAAACAACCGGCCGATCTGGTCTGGGAGGATGCCAATACCGTTGTCGGCCACTCGGAGATGCCAGCGATTCCCGGTGATTTCACTCGACAGGGTGACCTCGGGTCTCCGTTCGGCGACACGGAATTTAAGGGCGTTGCCGATCAGGTTCTGGATCAGGCGCAGGAGTTCATCGGGGCTGGCCAGGAGGCGCGGCCACTCGCCTTCGATGTGAATCGTGGCCTGGGCCTCGGCAATGGCCGGGCCCAGAAACAACAAGGCTTCATCGAGGATGGCGCGGCTTTCGACCCAGGCTGGCGGTTCACCCTTGCGACCGATCCGAGAGTATTCGAGGAGCCCCAGCAACATGGTGTCGAGACGCTTGGCACCGTCGACGGCAAAATGAAAATACTCGCGCTGCTCGTCGTCGAGCTGTTGGCCGAGGCTCATCTGAAGCAGTTGCAGGTAGCTCGAGATCATCCGCAGGGGTTGGCGCATGTCGTGCGAGATGCTGTAGCTGAACTGCTCCAGCTCGCGGTTGGAGCGCAGAAGTTCGGCCTCGGCCTGTTTTTGCGCGGTGATGTCCAGGTGTGTGCCAACAGCACGCACGGGCCCTCCCGCCGCGTCTCGCGCCACCACCCGGCCGCGATCCAGTATCCATACCCAGTGGCCGTCCTTGTGGCGCATCCGGTGCTCGGATTCGTAGGCCGGAGTCTCGCCTTTCAGATGGGGCTCCAGCGCGGCGTTGATGACGCCCCAGTCGTCCGGATGCACCAGATGGCCCCAGCTATCGACATGCGGTGTGATTTCGTCCGGGCGATAGCCCAGCATCGCGCACCAGCGTTCGTTGAAGACGACCTCGCCGCTGGGGACATGCCAGTCCCACAGGCCCAGATCGCCACCCCAGAGGGCCAATTCCATGCGCTTCTCGTTGTTGGCCAACTGTTGGGCAACGCTGGTGGCTCGTGCGTCGGCCCGTATCATGCGAACCATGATCAGCCCGAGAACCAGCGCGAACGCCGCCGTCAGTCCGCCGGCAACGATGGCTTGCAGGTGCCAGGCCGCCAGGTAATTGGTCTCGGCCAGCGCCACCTGAACGTAGAAGGGGTAGCCGTCGAGTTGACGAAAACTGGCCAGGCGCGGAACCCCGTCGGTCGTTGCCGTATAGATCAGCGTTCCCATTCGTTCGCCCGCCTCGATGCGCTGGCGGATGGGATTATGAGCGGGCAGGGGTTGATTGAGATCTTGCTCGCTGCGGGAAGGGTAGCGCAACATCAGTTTGAAGGTGTCGCTTCGGCGCAGGAGAATGCCGCCTTCTGAACCAATCTCCATCTTGGCAAGCAGACTGGCAAAGGCCTCGAGATCCAGCAGCGCGGTGGTGACGCCAAGAAAACGCCCGGCGTCGTCCCGGATGCCCCGTGCGATCACGATCGACCAGCGGCCCGTGGTGCGCGCCACCAGCGCGTCGGAAAACGCCAACCCAG
>JBAXSA010000174.1:0-6065 GCA_037130945.1 Pseudomonadota bacterium
CACGGGGGTTCCGTCATCCACTTGGCAGACACTGAGCTTTTCGGCATTGGGGTGAGGAGACACCGAGACGACGCGACCCACCACCACCCCCGAGAATTCAGTACAGGCCGACTCAACGCCCTCGACCTCCAGACCCGCCAGGGTCAACTGCTCGGCCAATGCCTGTGTGGTCACTGGGGGACTGACCCATTCCCGCAGCCAGGCCTCACTGATGCGCATGGAAAATCACTCCCAAAAAACCTTGCTGTTCAAGCGGCGACGAGATCCTGAAGGCCAGAATCAGGCAAATTGGCGCAAAAATCGCCAATCGTTTTCAAAAAATAGCCGAAGATCGTTCACGCCATAGCGCAGCATAGTCAGCCTTTCGACTCCCATCCCGAAGGCGTAGCCGCTGAATTGGGTGGGATCGATCCGCACGGCGTCAAACACAGCCGGGTGAATCATGCCGCAACCCAAAACCTCCAGCCAACCCGAGTCTTTACAGACCCGGCAACCGCTTCCACCACAGATCACACACGCCATGTCGACTTCTGCGGAAGGTTCAGTAAAGGGAAAATAGGAAGGCCGGAAGCGGATCTTGAGATCCCGCTCGAAGAACTGCCTCAAAAAATCATGCAGGATGCCTTTAAGATCCGCGAAGGTCACGGTCTGATCCACATAAAACCCCTCCACCTGGTGAAACATGGGGGTGTGGGTCACATCCGAATCGCAGCGATAGACCCGCCCTGGCGCGATAACCCGGAAAGGCGGTGACGCCTCCTCCATCACCCGGATTTGCACGGGAGAGGTGTGGGTGCGCAACAACAACCGATCATCGAGATAAAAGGTATCGTGCATCGCCCGGGCCGGATGGTGGGCGGGGATATGGAGAGCCTCGAAATTGTGGTAATCGTCCTCAATCTCGGGCCCCTCGGCAATCTGAAAACCCGCGCCGGCGAAGATCCGTTCAATCCGCTGCAGGCTGAGGGTAATCGGATGCAATCCCCCTGGAACCACACCGCGCCCTGGCAGTGTGACGTCGATGCGTCCGGCTTCCAGACGCTGGTTGAGTGCCGCCGCCTGTAAAATACCCCGGCGCTCGTCGATGCGTGCTTGCAGGGTTCGCTTGGCATCGTTGACGCGCTGACCAAAACCGGGACGGTCTTCCTTCGGAAGCTGTCCCAACCGCTGCATTTGCAGGGTCAGATGGCCGCTTTTCCCCAAGTACCCAACCCGGATCTGTTCAACTTCGGACATGTCGCTGGCGGCTGCAACCTCGGCCAGCGACAGGCTCAACAGGGACTCAATATCCGGCGAGGAATTGCTAACCATCCCGGGATCTCTCTCCTACGCAAGCCAACCGGCGTTCACCGGTCTCAAGCGGGTTGCAAGGCGGCCTTTGCCTGCTCGGCCACGGCGGCAAAGGCGGATTTATCAAAATACGCCAAATGGGCCAATACCTTGCGGTCGATGGCGATATTGGCCTTCAGCAGGCCATTGATCATGCGGCTATAGGATAACCCGCACTCCCGGGCCGCCGCGTTGATGCGCACGATCCAGAGCGCACGGAATTGGCGTTTCTTCTGGCGGCGATCGCGATAGGCGTATTGGCCGGCCTTGATGACCGCCTGTTTGGCAATGCGGAAGACCTTGCTACGAAAGCCACGATAGCCTTTCGCCTGGTCGAGAATCTTTTTGTGGCGGGCACGAGCCGTGACCCCGCGTTTTACTCTGGCCATAGGTAGAACCTCTTAAAGAGCGGTCAGCAATACGGCATCATGCGGCGGGCGGCGGCCTGATCCGAGGGATGGATCAGGATGGGCGAGCGCAAATGGCGTTTTCTTTGGGTGGATTTTTTCGTCAGGATGTGACGGCGATGAGATTGGTGGCGCTTAAAGGCACCCGAACCGGTTCGCTTGAAGCGCTTTGCGGCGCCCCGGTTGGTCTTGAGCTTGGGCATGATCGACTCCGTTGGGTTATGGCAATGGCCTTCACAGGCCGGGGACTAGCGTTTTTTCTTGGGGGCCAACACCATCACCATCTGTCGACCCTCCATCTCGGGTTGTTGCTCAATGACACTGAGTTCGACAAGATCCGTTTCCACCCGTTTGAGCAATTCAAGGCCCAACTCGCGGTGAGCGTGTTCCCGGCCACGAAACCGCATGGTGACCTTGGCCTTGTCCCCGTCCTCCAGGAACCTTTTGAGATTACGCAGCTTGACCTGGTAGTCTCCATCGTCAGTACCTGGACGAAATTTGATTTCCTTGATCTCAACGACCTTTTGCTTTTTCTTCGCGGCCTGCTTCTGTTTCTTTTGATCGAACACAAACCTGCCGAAATTCATGATGCGGCAAACCGGGGGATCCGCAGTCGGGACAATCTCGACCAAGTCCATCTCTCGTTCCGCAGCGAGGCGTTGGGCCTCCTGGATGGGCAGCACGCCAACTTGCTGGCCTTCGTCATCGATCACGCGCACCTGACGCGCTGTGATCTCGTCGTTTAGGCGATTTCTCTTTTCGGAAATGACCGTTCTCCTGTCCGTTGATAACTTGCGAAGCAAAAAGCACCGTAAAACGGTTCTTGTGCGCGGGATTTACCTCTTTTTGTAAGGCTATAGCGCCCGGCTCAAAACCTCGGATCCCAGCTTGGCGAGGAAATCCTCCCACGACAAGACTCCCTGGTCTTCCCCGCGACGGGTTCGAACCGCCAAGGTACGATTTTCGGCCTCGCGATCCCCGACCACTAGCAAATAGGGCACCTTCTGCTGAGTATGCTCGCGGATTTTAAGGCCGATCTTCTCGTTTCTCAAGTCAGCCTCGACACGAAAGCCTTTTTCACAGAGCCACCTGGCCAATTCCCCGGCATAGGTATTGTTGCGTTCGGTAATGGTCAGCACTATGGCCTGGCGAGGTGCCAACCAGACCGGCAAGGCTCCGGCAAAATGTTCGATCAGAATGCCGATAAAGCGTTCCAGGGAACCCAGGATCGCCCGGTGCAACATCACCGGGGTCTGTTTGCTGTTGTCTTCGGCGATATAGTAGGCACCGAGGCGACCCGGCATAGAGAAATCCAGCTGAATCGTACCGAGCTGCCAGATCCGGTTGAGGGAATCAGCCAGCGCAAATTCAATCTTGGGGCCATAGAAAGCGCCCTCTCCGGGCTGGAGCTTCCAGGTCAGACCCTTGTGGTTGAGTGCCTGGGCCAGGGCCTCTTCAGCCTGATCCCAGAGGGTATCCTCGCCAACCCGTTTGGGGGGGCGAGTGGACAGGGCCAGACGCACATCGGTAAAGCCAAAATCCCGGTAGACCTCAAAGACCAAGTCGATGAAATGGGAGACCTCGGATTCAATCTGGGCCTGGGTGCAGAAGATGTGGGCATCATCCTGCACAAAATGCCGCACCCGCAGGAGCCCATGAAGAGAGCCGGACGGCTCGTTGCGATGACAGGAGCCAAATTCGGCCAGCCGCAAGGGCAAATCCCGGTAGCTGTGCAGATGGTGATTGTAAATCTGGATATGGGCCGGGCAGTTCATGGGTTTGACCGCGTATTCCCGGTTTTCCGACGCGGTGGTAAACATCTCGGCGTGGAATTTTTCCCAATGGCCCGAGCGTTCCCAGAGACTGCGATCCAAAAGCTGGGGCGTATGAACCTCCTGGTACCCCCGGCCCCGCAATTTAGCGCGGATGTAATCCTGAAGGGTCACATATAGCTGCCAGCCCCGTGGGTGCCAAAACACCATCCCGGGAGCTTCCTCCTGGGTGTGAAACAGGTCGAGTTCGCGCCCGAGCTTGCGGTGATCGCGTTTCTCCGCCTCTTCCAGGCGGTGCAGGTGATCCTTGAGCTGTTTGGCATCAGGCCAAGCCGTGCCGTAAATGCGCTGCAACATTTCGTTGTTGGAGTCGCCCCGCCAGTAGGCCCCCGCTACCTTCATTAGTTTGAAGGCCCGTAATTTACCCGTGGTGGGGACATGGGGGCCGCGGCAGAGGTCGGTAAAATCCCCCTGCGTGTAGAGAGACAGGGGCTCACCAGTGGGAATGGCGGCGATGATTTGAACCTTGAAATGCTCACCAAGCCCCTGGAAAAAATCCATCGCCGCCTCGCGGGTCAAGACCGAACGGGTGATCGGCAGATCTGCGGTGGCCAGTACCTCCATGCGCGCTTCAATGGCCCGCAGGTCGTCCAGGGTGAAGGGCCGGTGAAAGGAAAAATCGTAGTAAAAGCCGTTTTCGACCGTCGGGCCAATCGTGACCTGGGCCTCGGGGTACAGCTGTTTGACCGCCATGGCCAGCAGATGGGCGGTAGAGTGGCGAATGATTTCAAGCCCTTCGTCACTTTTGCCGGTGAGCAGTGTGAGTTCGGCATCCGCCGTGATGCGGTGGGAGGTGTCAACAAGTTGTCCATTCACGCGGGCAGCCAGCACTGCCCGGGCAAGACCCGGCCCGATATCGACCGCCACTTCTGCCACCGTGACAGGCTCCGGAAAATTACGTTTGGAACCGTCCGGAAGGATGATCTCCGGCATGCGCCACTCACTCCACGCCAAACAAAAACGAAAAGACCGGGCAGTGCCCGGTCTTTTGCATAGACTGGTAGGCGCGATTGGGCTCGAACCAACGACCCCCACCATGTCAAGGTGGTGCTCTAGCCAACTGAGCTACGCGCCTGTCGAAATAAGCCCCCGATTATAACCAAGCGATGAGGTTCTATGCAATATCACCCCAGCAATCCAACCTCAATCCCATCGGCCACCCGCGTAAAACCGCGCATTATTCCTGGGGTTTTTCGTGATGGCCGCCAAACTGGTAGCGCATGGCCGAGAGCAAACGATCGCCGTAGCCGACTTCGCCGCGTGAGCTGAAGCGGCTGAACAGCGCCGTGGTCAGCACGGGCGCGGGGGTGCCGGATTCTATGGCGGCGATACAAGTCCAGCGGCCCTCGCCGGAATCCGAGACCCGTCCACTAAAACCGGACAGGGCTGGATCCTGATGAAGCGCTGCAGCGCTGAGATCCAGCAACCAGGAGGACACCACACTGCCGCGCCGCCACAACTCGGCGACCTCGGCCACGGGAATCTGGTAACGATAGGCCTCGGGCTCCCGCAGGGGCGTGGTCTCGGCGTCTTGGGCATGGTCTTCGGCACCGACATTGGCGTGCCGCAGCAGATTAAAACCCTCGGCGTAGGCGGCCATCAGGCCGTATTCGATACCGTTGTGAATCATTTTCACAAAATGTCCGGCACCACTCGAACCACAGTGCAAAAAGCCCTGTTCCTCGGTGGCGGGATTGCCGGTTCGGCCAGGGGTTCTGGGGACAGGGCATCCGGAGGGTGTGAGGCCCGGTGCCAAGGTTTGGAAGATCGGATTCAGGCGTTGCACGGGATCGGTATCGCCGCCAATCATCAGGCAATACCCGCGCTCCAGTCCCCACACCCCCCCGCTGGTGCCCACATCCAGGTAGTGGATACCCCGCCCGAGCCATTCCCGATGACGGCGGATATCGTCTTTGTAGTAAGAATTGCCGCCATCGATGAACACATCCCCGGGGGCTGCGAGGGGTGCCAGGGCGGTCAGGATATCCTCGACCGCCGCTGCAGGCACCATGATCCAGATAGTGCGCGGCGGCGTGAGGTTTGCCACGAAATCCGCCAATAGTGTGGTGCCCGTCGCGCCTTCATCGACCAGCATCCGCACCTTCTCCGGATGTCTGTTGAACACTACGCATGTATGGCCGGCACGCATCAAACGCCGTGCCATATTGGCACCCATGCGACCCAGACCGATCATACCGATTTGCATGTGGATCCTCTCCTAGCAGGGTCGTGAATTCGAGGTGAATATCACATAAGGATGGCGGTTTCCGGGCCGCCGCGCAACATCACCTCTAGGCGTCCGGCATCCGGCATCCGGCAAGGCCGCAGCATCCTCAAGATAGCGGTCGGCCCTGCCCGCCGATAGGCTTGCTTTAATTTGGCGCAATATGTGCTTAAAAATAGCATATGCCATTCTGTGATAGGGTTGACAGCCCTATTAGTCATAAATCTGTCGCTAAGTCATAACACCCCGGCCTAAAGGCCGGAGCTTGTTTCA
>JBAXSA010000175.1:0-6046 GCA_037130945.1 Pseudomonadota bacterium
TCGTGCGCGATAAAAACCACCTTCCAAGCCACGAACCTAGATGGATACAGGGTTCCTGGCTATATAACGACCTTCTTATGGATATCTTTTTTATCGTAACTAATTGAACTTAAACAATTATTCTTTTAACCCAACTGAACCAGTGCCTGAAGTGCTGCCACCTCTGGAAGATGACGGTCGCACCCTCGAAACACGCACCTCGGCTCGCATCCCCAATACAGCAAGCGCTGCTTCCATCTGAGAAAGGCGAGATTCGTGGTCAAGATCAAGAATACGGCGCACCTGGCGTCCATCAATGCCAAGTCGATCAGCAAGTGCCGTTTGGGTCACGCCCTGCTCGCGCATCAGGGTATAGATAGCGATCTTGATCACCACACGCGAGGACAAAACCACGACAGGCTGTCCATGCTTCGGTTTGCCAGGCATTGGGATGTCGCGTCCCCTGTCCAGATAGCCGGAGAATGCAACAGTCAAGGCATCCCTCGCCAATTCAAGGGCATGGTTTCTGGTTGTTCCGCAGGTCATTGCCTCGGGAACATCGGTGAAAAACGCTCCGACTTGCCCGTTTGGGTAGGTTTTGAAAGAAGCCGGATAGGCTACGCTCATTTTTGAATCTCACTAAGCCGGGTGTTGAGTTGTTTACACACATCGTCCAGAAAATCCGGACTGTAATCGGTGTCTCCATGTACTGGAACGGTCGCCTGTTTTCCATTGAGCATTATCAAGTAGTGTCCGCCTTTTCCGCGATGCTTGATCACCGTGGCGCTGGATTTCTTCAAAAGTTTGACGAACTGTTTTGCTTTCACGGAAGAATAATAGGACAAATATGTCCTTATGTGAAACGGACACACACGGACTCGACTGGATACGCCAAACCTGAGGTAATCTGAGGTAATGCCCGCATGACCCACCCCTCCCTGATTCCGGGATTGATCCTCGTCCATGGCAATCACCCGGAAATGTTGCGCGACCTGCTGGTCGAATGGATGAAACGCTATCCGCTGGCACCGCTGGAAAACGAGATTATTCTGGTGCAGAGCAATGGCATTGCCCAGTGGCTTAAACTCGCGATCGCCGCCGATGCGGGTGCTGGGATAGGGCAGGGCGGAGGGTGCGGGATTGCCGCCGCACTCGAGTTTTTGCTGCCAGGACGTTTCCTCTGGCGGGCCTATCGCGACGTGCTGGGGCACGAGGCGGTGCCGGAGACCTCGCCCTTTGACAAGTCGCGCCTGGTGTGGCGTCTCATGCGTCTGCTGCCGGAGATCCTATCCCTGCCGGAATACGCGCCGCTACAGCGGTTCCTGGATCAGGACGGCGACCGGCGGAAGCGTTTTCAGCTCGCCCAGCGCCTGGCCGATCTCTTCGACCAATATCAGGTGTACCGCGCCGACTGGCTGTCGGCCTGGGCGGCGGGCCAGGACATACTGATCCAGGCGCGGGGTGAGCCGTTGGCCCTGACCGAGGATCAGCGCTGGCAGGCGTCCTTGTGGCGAGCCCTGCTGGCGGACGTGAAGACTGCGGGAGAAAAGGCTGGCACGACAAAAAACCCCGGACGGGCGGCGGTACACGAGGCCTTTTTGCGCCAGGTGGCCCAGTGTCGCCTGTCGGAAAATCAACGCCCGGCCGGGTTGCCACGGCGGGTGATGGTGTTTGGCATCTCGGCCCTGCCCCGGCAGTCCATGGAGGTGCTGGTGAATCTGGCCCGCTGGACACAGGTGTTGATGTGTGTGCATAACCCCTGCGAACACTACTGGGCCGACATCGTCGCCGACAAGAATTTGCTGCTCGCCGAACAGGCCCGCCAGCGACGCCGTCAGGGTGCGCCGGCCGTCTTGTCCGAAGAGCTTCTGCATCTGCACGCCCACCCCTTGCTGGCGGCCTGGGGCCAGCAGGGGCGGGATTTTATTGGCCTCCTCGACGAACACGATAGCCCCGAGGCCCGAGAGCGCTATCTGCCGCGATTTGCCGAGATCCAGCAGCGCATCGACCTGTTTGACTCGCATGGCGACGCGACCCTGCTGCAACAACTCCAGGAGGATATCCGCGAACTTCGTCCCTTGCGCGAGACCCGTGAACACTGGCCGGCGGTGGATGCGGTACGCGATGACTCGATTCGCTTTCACAGCGCACATAGTCCGCAACGCGAGGTGGAGATCCTGCACGACCGGCTACTAGCAGCCTTCAACGCCGACACCAGCCTCTGTCCGCGTGACATCCTGGTCATGGTGCCTACCATCGACACCTATGCGCCTCACATTCAGGCGGTGTTTGGCCTGGTCGATAAGCCGGAGCCCCAGCAGGATCCGCGTTATATTCCCTTCAGCCTGGCAGACCAGGGCCGACGCCAGGCCGATCCGCTGCTCAAGGCACTCCAACAACTACTCGCACTGCCGCAATCGCGCTTCGCGGTCAGCGATCTTCTGGATTTACTCGAGGTTCCGGCACTCCGGCAGCGTTTTGGCATCCTGGAGGCGGACTTGCCGTTGCTCCATCGCTGGATACGCGGGGCCAACATCCGTTGGGGGCTACACACCGGGCAACGAGCGAGTCTTGGCCTGCCGGAACAGGCTAACAATACCTGGCAATTCGGGTTGCGCCGGATGCTGCTGGGCTATGCCGTCGGTGCCGATGCCAGCCCCTGGCGGGAGATCGAGCCCTACGATGAGATCGGCGGGCTTGATGCCGCCTTGCTCGGGCCACTGGTGGATCTCCTCGACCGTCTGGAGGCCGCCTGGCAGACACTCCGTGAAGCCGCGACGGTGAACCTCTGGTGTGAGCGTCTGCGCGCACTGATGGCCGATTTCTTCGCGGCTGACGACGACAGCGACGATGCCTACACCCTGTCACAACTGGAGACCCTTCTGCAACGCTGGCGGGGGGCCTGTGACGAGGCCCGGCTGAGTGAGGCGCTACCCTTGGCGGTGGTGGGTGAGCATTGGCTGTCGCAACTCGATGATGGCGGTCTGGCGCAACGATTTTTTGCAGGTTGCGTGACCTTCGCCACGCTGATGCCGATGCGCGCCATCCCCTTCCGTCACGTTTGTCTGCTCGGCATGAATGACGGCGAGTACCCTCGCGCCCGGATACCGATGGATTTTGACCTGATGGGCGGGGATTACCGGCCGGGCGACCGTTCGCGGCGCGAGGATGATCGCTACCTGTTTCTCGAAGCTTTGCTGTCGGCACGCGAATGCCTGCATATCTCCTGGGTGGGACGCAGCATCCACGACAATTCACCGCGTCCGCCGTCGGTGCTGGTGGGGCAGTTGCGCGACCACCTCGCAGCGGGTTGGCGGCTGGCCGGGGAGGAGGGGAGGAGTGCCGATCAGACCGGCACGGCGCTGCTGAATGCGATCACCCTAAACCACCCCTTGCAGCCCTTTAGCCCCCTGTATTTTCCACTCGATCCGGACTGTTCGCCGTTCTTTACCTATGCCCACGAATGGCGCGCCGGCGAGCCGCCAGATCAGGCCGGGCCTGCGGATACCCGATTGCCGCTTCTGCCCCGTGAAACGCCGCTCAGGGTGCGCGACCTGGGGGATTTTCTCAAGGAGCCGGTCAAGGCTTTTTTCCGCAAGCGCCTGAAGGTGACCTTTGAGCAGGAGGATCCGACCAGCGAGGATCAGGAGCCTTTTACGCTGAACGGCCTGGAGCGATGGCATCTTCAGGACGAAATCATCCAGGCACAGGCCATCGCCCTCGGGCAGGATCAGGATCTGGTGTCGGCCTGCCATGCGCGACTGGCGCGCATTCAGCGCCGTGGCGAGCTGGCCACGGGAGGATTTGGCCAAGTCATGGGCCAGATGTTGGTGGAACCCATGGAGGAACTCTTCGAGCGTTATCAGACGGAACGGGTACGCTGGCCGGAGGTCATTGCCGCCGAGGAAGAAATCCGCTTCCAGGCCGAGATGGCCGGGCAGACGCTGGAAATCGCCGACTGGCTGGGCGGCTTTCGCAGCAATGCCGAGGGCGAGCGCGGCCGGGTGATTCTTGAGACCAGCGATCTCGTCGACAGGGATAACCACTACCGCGGCGACAAACTGATCCGCCACTGGGTGGCGCATCTGGCCGCCCACCTGGCGGGTGGGCCGCTCACGACGGTTGTCGTCAGCAAGAAAGGCCATGTTGAGCTAAAACCCCTGGAGGATCACGAGGCCAGAGGCCACCTGACCCAGCTGCTGTCAGCCTGGCAGGAGGGGATGTGTCGGCCACTGCCGCTGGCGGCCAAAACGGCGTTTGTCTGGTTAAGCACCCACAACGAGGCGGAGGCACGCAAGTCTTACGAAGGTGGCTTTATGAAAAGGGGTGAAATTGAGGATTGCGCCTATCTACAGCGCGCCTATCCAGACTTTGACGCATTGAATGCCAGCGAGGAATTTGCCAGACTTGCCGAAACCCTGTTGCGTCCACTGCACCTCGCCCTCTTCGCCGACCCGGAGACAGGCGTTGAAAAAACTCGCGCCAAAAAGGCTACGGGAGCCGCCCCATGACCCCCCCCTCCGCCCACGTTGAGGCACTGGATCCCCTTTGTTTTCCACTGCACGGCAGCCGCCTGATCGAGGCCAGCGCCGGTACTGGCAAGACTTTTACGATTGCCGCGCTCTATGTGCGTCTGGTATTGGGCCACGGCGAGGAATATGCCTATACCAGGGCACTGACACCGCCGGGAATCCTCGTGGTCACCTTCACCGAGGCCGCCACCCAGGAATTGCGTGATCGCATCCGCACCCGTCTGACCGAAGCCGCGAGGGCGTTCCGCGCCGAGCCCGCCAACGTCACGAGCCGCCGCGCCGGTGAAGACCTGCTCCACGATCTGCGCGCTGGCTATCCGCCGGAACAGTGGCCGGCCGCTTCGCGCAAGCTGCAACTGGCCGCTGAATGGATGGACGAGGCCGCCGTGTCCACCATTCACAGCTGGTGCCTCCGCATGTTGCGTCAACATGCGTTCGACAGCGGCAGTCTCTTCACCCAAACGCTGGAAACCGACCAGGACGAACTGCTGGCCGAGGTCGTGCGCGACTACTGGCGTACCTTCCTGGTACCGCTTGAAGCCGAGGCCGTGACCGAGGTGCTGCTATGGTGGCAGGGTCCGGAGGATCTTCAAAAATCGCTAAAAGACCTTATTCCCCACACGGCGCTGCTGGCCGTTGCGGCGGCACCCGCCGCGACCCTGCGAATCTTACGCGAGAAAAAACAGCAGCAACTGGCCGCGCTCAAGGCGTCCTGGCCGGTGTGGGTGGAGGCGTTGCAGAGCCTGCTGGACAAGGCGCGTGACGGAAAACAGTTCAACGGCCAGAAATTGAAAAAAAATCACTACGACAACTGGCTTCAGAGGCTCCGTGACTGGATCAGCGACCCTCCCTGTGAACGGCCCGATCTCAGCGATAAGGCCTGGGCACGTCTGACACCCGCCGGACTGGCGGAAATCTGGACGAAGGGTTCTCCCCCCTCACACCCCGCACTCACCGCCATTAAAAACCTCCAGGCCGCCCTGGACAATCTGCCCTCCGCGCACACCGATCTCTTGCGCCACGCGGCACGTTGGGTGGCGGAGCGTTTTGCCGCCGAACAGATCCGCCACGCCCAGATGGGATTCAACGATATCCTGACCCGGCTCGATACCGCCTTGCAGGGCCCCAATGGTCAAAACCTCGCCAGCATCATCCGGCGTCAGTTTCCGGTGGCGCTCATCGATGAATTCCAGGACACCGACCCGGTACAGTACCGGATCTTCGATGCGGTCTATGGCGTCGAAAAAAATGACCCGGAAACCGCCCTGATTCTCATTGGAGATCCCAAGCAGGCGATCTACGCCTTTCGCGGCGCGGATATCCACACCTATCTCGCGGCCCGCCGTGCCTGCCCCGGAAGACTCTACACGCTGAAAAAAAACTTCCGCTCCACCACTGCCATGGTCGCGGCGACCAACCGCTGTTTCGAGGTGGCGGAAACCCGCGAAACGGGCGCGGGGGCCTTTTTATTTCGCGGTACCGGCGGCAATCCCGTGCCCTTCATCGAGGCCTCGGCACAGGGACGTCAGGAGGAT
>JBAXSA010000176.1:0-6042 GCA_037130945.1 Pseudomonadota bacterium
CTCTGGCACCACTACTTCTTATGATACTGCTCACAGTCGCCTGGAGCTGGCTGGGCAGCCTACCAGTCAAGGTCGGCGGTCGCTGTATCCTGCTGAACCCCACGGGTCTCGCCGATGTCGTCAGCGCGGTGTCGGGCCGGGTGCTGACGCTGTCCGTCAAGGTCGGGGATGCGGTTCAGGAAGGTCAGGAAGTGGCCCACATCGCCCAGCCGGAACTTCTCGACCGGATTGACCAGGCCACGGCCAGGCTTCGTGAATTGGAGGCCCAAGGCCGGGTGGTAAAAACCTTCTCCGAACGCGGCGAGGTTCTGACGACTCAGACCCTGGCCCAAAACCGCCACAACCTCGAAAGCCAACTCAAGGCCGCCTTGGCGCATGTCCGGCTGGCTGCGGATCGGGTCGCGGTGCAGGGAAAACTCTTGAAGGACGGCCTGGTGACCGCTCAGACCCTGGTGGCTACCCGCCAGGAAAAGGTTCAGGCGGAACTCGAGGCCGAGGGTCTGCGTCACCAAATCAAGCAGCTGGAACTGCGTCGCCTGGAGGCAGAAAAACTCAGCCGCAATGAGGTGACCAGTATCGAGTCCCAGATCAGTGAGGCCCGCCGGGCCCTGGCCAGTTTGGAGGAGGCTCGTCGGCAGGCCACCCGGCTGGAAAGTCCCTTCGGCGGCCGGGTGGTCGAACTCAAGACCGGCCCCGGCATGCTGGTCGGACAGGGCAGCCCGGTGTTGACGGTGGAGCGGTTTGATGCCAGCGGTGGACTACAAGCCTTGGTGTATGTCCCGGCCAGTGATGGCAAGAAGGTGCGGCTAGGCATGGAAGCGCAAATCTCGCCCAGCACCGTGCGCCGCGAGGAACATGGATTCATGGTCGGGCGGGTGGAACGGGTGGCGGATTACCCGGCCACCCCTCAGAGCATGGGCCTGCTGCTGCAAAACGACGCGCTGGTGCGGGAACTGGCCGGTAGCGCACCACCTTTCGAGGCACGGGTGGGCCTAGTCCCGGCGTCCAACCCGAGCGGCTATCAATGGTCCTCGGCCGCTGGCGCACCGGTCAAGCTCACCAGCGGCACCCTGTGCCGGGCGGATATTCTGGTGGATCGGCAGCGGCCCATTGCCCTGGTTATCCCAATTTTCCGGCAGTCTGTGGGGCTGGATTAACTTGGCCAAATCCCGCGCCACCCGACGTCATCGCACCCCGACCATCCTGCAAATGGAGGCCGTGGAATGCGGTGCCGCCTGTCTGGCGATGGTACTCGGTTACCACGGTCGCTTCGTCTCGCTGGAGGAACTCAGGCTCCTGTGCGGCGTGACCCGTGACGGCAGCAAGGCGAGCAATCTCATCAAGGCTGCAGAATCCTTCGGCATGATCGCCCGTGGGTTCAGAAAGGAACCGGCGGGCCTGCGAACCGTGCCGCTCCCGGCGATCCTCTTTTGGAATTTCAACCACTTCGTGGTGTTAGAAGGTTTTAGCCAGAGCCAGGGGCAGGCCTATCTCAACGACCCCGCCCTAGGCCCGAGAGTGGTGGACGAGGTCGAATTTGACGAATCCTTCACTGGCGTGGTGCTGACCTTCCAGCCTGGCCCCGATTTCAAGCCCGGTGGCTCGCGCTATAGCGTGATCGCCGCCCTGCGCCGCCGGTTCCATGGACTACACACGGCGATTGCCTACCTGATTTTGGTGGGTTTGGCACTGGTGGTGCCGGGGCTGATAATTCCGATTTTTTCCAGCGTATTCGTCGATCAGTTCCTGGTCGGCGGACAGACTGGCTGGCTCAGGCCTCTCGTCACCGGCATGTTTCTGACCGCTTTGCTACGGATGGCGCTGACCTGGCTGGAGAGCTATTACCTGCTTCGGGTTGAGACCCATATCGCCCTGTCCTCCGCCAGCCGGTTTTTCTGGCATGTTCTGCGCTTGCCGGTGGCCTTTTATACCCAGCGCTCCCCCGGCGAGATCAGTGGCCGGGTGGGACTGAACGACCGCGTCGCGAGCCTGTTGTCAGGGGATCTGGCGCGGGCCTGGTTGAGCGTGACGACCCTAGTGTTTTTCGCGCTACTCATGGCGCTTTATAACTTGCCACTGACGCTGCTATCAATCGCGGTGCTGTCCCTCAATCTCCTGGCTTTACAGCTAATGGCTCGCCGCAGCAAAGAACTGAGCCAACGTTTGTCGATCGATGGTGGCAAGCTGATGGCAGCCTTGATGAACGGGTTGCAGATCATGGAAACCGTCAAGGCCTCTGGCGGGGAGGCCGAACTATTCTCGCGATGGACGGGCTACCAGGCCAAATACCTGCTCTCCGAGCAGGCCATCGCTCAAGTCGCGCTATGGCTGGGGGCGATACCAGGCTTCCTCACCAGCCTGAACAACCTGTTGATCCTGGGGGTGGGTGGCCTGCTGGTCGTCGATGGCCAGCTCTCGCTCGGTCAGCTGGTTGCTTTCCAGAGTCTGGCGACAAGTTTTATGGGGCCGGTGAACAGCCTGGTCGAACTGGGCTACAAACTCCAAGAAGCGACGGGCGACATGAAGCGCCTGGATGATGTAATGCAATACCCGCTGGATCCCTGGCTGGCACGGCCACCGCTTGGGGATGCGCCGGACGGCGAGGCGGTGCCCAAGCTCGATGGGCTGGTCGAGTTGCACGATGTTGAATTCGGCTACAGCCGCACCGATCCGCCGCTGATCTGCGAGATCCGCTTGACTTTGCGGCCAGGGGAGCGCATCGCGGTGGTGGGCCCTTCGGGTTGCGGCAAATCGACCCTGTCCAAGCTCGTCATGGGGCTATATGAGCCCTGGCGTGGCGAGATCTTGTTTGATGGCCAACCGCGCGCAGCGTTTGGCCGCTATGTGTTTTCAAATTCCGTGGCCATGGTCGATCAGGATATCGTGCTGTTCGAGGGCAGTGTGCGGGACAACCTGACGCTGTGGGATCCCAGCATTGCCGAGGCGGATCTTTTGCGTGCGGCCAAGGACGCCTGCATCGACGAGGTCATTCAGGCGCGACCGGGCGGTTTTGACGCACCGGTCGAGGGCAGCGGCCACAATTTTAGCGGTGGTCAGCGGCAACGCCTGGAGATCGCCCGTGCGTTGGCGGGAAACCCATGCGTGCTGGTACTCGACGAGGCTACCAGTGCCATCGACCCGGCCACGGAACAGGCCATCGACGCCAATCTCAGGCGGCGGGGCTGCGCCTGCCTGGTGATCGCCCATCGCCTCTCGACCATACGCGACGCCGACGAGATCCTCGTCATGGATTGTGGCCGAATCGTCGAGCGCGGCACCCACGAGAGTCTCTCGCGCATCGAAAACGGCTTCTACTGGACTCTCCTGTCACAGTTATGAGCGATCCACAATACCCCGCACAAACGACAGGCCAGGCCTTTTGGGCCGATGATCTCACACGGATCTGGCGGGTGACCTCGGGTGGCGTGGATCTATTTTTGCAACGCCGGATTCCGACCGGCGAGCCGCAAGGCCCCCGTCACCATCTCCTGCGGGTGTTTCCCGATCAGGTCTTTTGGGGATTGGCGGAAAGGGAGTGGAGCATGATCGCGGTTCCCCTGCCGGGAACTTGGTTGCAGAGGCTCGATCAGGCCTGGTTGCAACAGAACGAACCGGATACCGAGGGGGTTCGACTGTGCGAGCAGTGGATCAGCGCAACCGTCGATGCCCTGTCCAGGCCACCCGCGCCACGTCTGTCGGTTCTGGCGACTCCCGGCCACAGTCTGGCGCTGGCCGGGGATGAAACACTTGGCACCACCGATCCAGTGGTCTGGATTGAGATTCTTGATGGCAGTCTTCTCTGGATGGCCCAGGGCACCGTCACCTCGGGTCTTTTGCCACTCTCCCGAGACCTTTGGCTGAAGGCCGCCGATCCCGTCAGGATAAACACTGCCACCACGGCCGATCTGCTGGGCGATGGCCGCCTGTGGCCCGCTTTGGCCAACCACCATCGCCTCGTGGTGGCGTGGATGATCGAGACCGCCCACCAGGCGCGGGCACAGGAAAAAGCCCGCCTGGCCTTCAAGGCGCAACATTCACTAGATCTGACCTGCAAGGCTCTGCAATGCCTGCTGGAAACGGCGACCTCGCAAGACCCACATTACCCGATCCGGATCCACTCGGGCCATACGCCGCATGAAAGCTGTCTGGCGGCGTGCCAGGCGTTGGGTCAAGCGCTGGGCATCGAGTTTCGCCTGCCCCATCCCGCCGAATTCGCCGCCATGGATCGCCTGCCGGTGGCGGCCATTGCCTCCGCCTCAAGGGTGCGTTACCGGCGTGTCATCCTGCGGGGTGAGTGGTGGTGCGGCGACCAGGGCCCCCTGTTGGCCCTGCGGGATGAGGGCGATGATTGGGTGGCGTTGTTGCCACGTTACCAGGGCTACGATTCCTTCGATCCGGCCACGGGCGAAACCCAGCCGGTGACGGAGGCCTTTGCGGCGCGGCTTAAACCAATGGCCATCCTGTTTTACCGCACCTTCTCGGATCACGGACTCGGTCTTGCCGACCTGATGGTTTTTGCCCTGCGCGGCCGCCAGGCCGATCTGGCGCTGGTGCTGACCATGGGTGTGTTGGGAGGATTGTTGGGCCTGGCCATCCCGGTGGCGACCGGCGTACTCCTCGATACGCTGATTCCTTCCGCTGACGTAGGCGGAATCTGGCAAATGATGACCGGCGCGCTCGCGTCCAGTGCGCTCGCGACCGCCTTGTTCGAGGTCAGCCGGTCGCTCGCGGTGCTCCGCATCGAGAGCAAGATGGATATCGATCTGCAAGCGGCTCTGTGGGATCGGGTACTCAGGCTTCCGGCCGGTTTTTTCCGCCGATACGCGGTGGGCGACCTGGCACTGCGGATCAGTGGGATCACCAGCATCCGCCGTGAGTTATCGCGCGCCACCCTGAATTCCCTGCTCACGGGGATATTTTCCATCTTCAGTTATGGACTTTTGTTTTACTTCAGCGTCGTGCTGGCTGGCATGGCCACTTTGCTGGTTTTGGTGGCAATGCTGACGATGTTGGGCATCGGCTACGCCAAGCTCACCCACGAACGCCGCCTGTCCGAGGCGGGTGGACAATTGCAATCGCTGGTCTTTCAATATCTGTCGGGCATCGTCAAACTGCGGATGGGCTCGGCCGAGCCTCAGGCTTTCGCCAACTGGGCCAGGCGTTTCTCAGTCTATCGCCGAACGCAGTTTCAGGCCCAGCATTGGGCCAATATCGGAAAAACCTTTCTTTCCGGCTACTCGACCATGGCCCTGGCCGGATTATTTGCGGTTGTGGGTGGTTGGATCGCGGAAGGCAGTACGGAAATCCCTCTGAGTACAGGGGCCTTTGTTGCCTTCACCGCAGCCTTCGGGACATTTTTCGCGGGGACGCTGTCCTTGTCCGAGACCCTGCTGGGCCTGCTCAACCTGGTGCCCCTGTACGAGCGTGCCAAGCCCATCCTCGAAACCCCGCCAGAATCGGATTCACACAAGACGCACCCTGGTGAACTACAGGGTGGCATCGAGATCAGCCGGGTGTCGTTTCGCTATGGCAACGGCCCGGACATCCTCAAGGATGTGTCGTTTTCAATCTCTCCAGGCAGCCTCGTGGCCTTGGTGGGCCCCTCTGGTTCCGGCAAATCCACCCTGTTTAGACTATTGCTGGGTTTTGAAACGCCTGTTTCGGGCTCGATCTTTTACGACAGCCAGGATCTTGCCACGTTGGACATTCAGGCCGTGCGGCGGCAGCTCGGCGTGGTATTGCAAAATGGCCAACTGATCGCCGGCGACATCCTCACCAACATTGCCGGCACCAGCGGGCTGGGCATCGAGGCGGCGCGAGAAGCGGCGCAACAGGTCGGACTCGATGCGGACATCGAGAAGATGCCCATGGGCATGCACACCCTCATCGCCGAGGGTGTCAGCACGCTGTCCGGCGGCCAGCGCCAACGCATCCTGATTGCCCGCGCCATCGTCAACCGTCCCCGCATCCTGCTTCTGGACGAAGCGACCAGCGCCCTCGACAACCACACTCAGGAGATCGTCACCCGCAGCCTCGATCAGC
>JBAXSA010000177.1:0-6040 GCA_037130945.1 Pseudomonadota bacterium
GCACCATCACCGACAATCCACCCGCCAGGGCCGGAAACAGGGCTATGAAGGCCACGAATAGCAGGGTCAGTGGTGCCGCCACCCAGGGCCCCACCCCGCCAAATTGATCGATGCTGATGGCAATCCAGGAGACCCCGGCACCAAAAAGCCCCAGGCCAAACAGCCAGCCCAGCCAGAAGCGTCGACGCGGCGAGGGTTCCCGCCCCCACAGGCCAAACAAAATGGCCAGGGTCAGAACCGGAACGGGAAATAGGCCAAAAGGCGCAAAACCCAGCACCGTAAGACCCCCGGCAAGAACGGCCAGAAGCGCGGGCCAGTGCGGCCAGCGCGTCCAGGCCGGGCTAAAAAACATGATCCGGGATTACCGGAACGGTCTCACCCGTCTCCGGCCTGGAAGCCAAACGCTGGATATTCAGGAGGTGTACACGCCGGCTATCGGCCCGCACCACCTCGAAGCGAAAACCGCACAGCACCACCACCTCGCCGCGTTTGGGTAAATGCCCCAGGGCATGGGTGACCAACCCGCCCAGGGTATCGAAATCGCTAATCTCCAGGCAGGCCTCGAACATCTGATTAAAATCTTCGATGGGGGTTTGCGCCTTGGCGATATATTCCGTGTCGCTGTGTTTCAGGATGGCGGCACCTTCGTCAAAATCGTATTCGTCTTCGATATCGCCGACAATTTGTTCTAACACGTCTTCAATCGTCACCAGTCCGCCCGCAGTGCCATATTCGTCGACCACAATCGCCATGTGATTGCGGCTAGCCCGGAATTCCCGCAACAACACGTTGAGCCGTTTGCTTTCGGGCACGAAGACCGCCGGTCGCAAGAGATCGTGGATATCGAAACTCCGCGCCGCCTCGCGGCCACAATAGGCCAGGAGATCCTTGGCCAGCAACAAGCCCACCACCTCGTCGCGATCATCGCCAATCACCGGGAAGCGGGAATGCCCGGAGGACACCACCATCGGCAGCAGCTCTTCCAAAGCCGCTTCGCGTGAGACCACGTCCATCTGCGGCCGGGGGATCATGATGTCGCGAACCCGCAACTCCGAGACTTGGAGGACCCCCTCGATCATGCTCAGGGATTCGCTATCGATGAGAAACCGGCGCTTGGCCTGACGGATCTGTCCCAGCAGTTGTTCCCGATCCCGGGGTTCGATGCCAAAGCGACGATACAGAACTTCGCTAAAGTAATGATGAACCGGCCCAAACAGGCGGCGTAGAAGGGTATGGACGGGGGCGAGCCCGGCCAAAATAGGGGAATGGGTCAGTCGAGGGGGAGGTTCTTCGTGGTTCATGCGTCCAGGGATTCGCGGTAGGGATCGGGGAGGCCAAGCCGGGCCAGAATGACGATTTCCCGGCCCTCCATGCCAGCGGCCTCGGTGGGGGTTGCGTGATCGTAACCCAACAGGTGCAACACCCCATGCACCACCAGGTGAGCCCAGTGCGCGGCGGGCGGGATGTGGCGTTCGGCGGCCTCGCGTGCCACCACGGGAACACACAGCAGAATATCCCCCAGGGATTCGTCCAGCCGGTGCCGGGCGAACTGGGGTGGCGCCGTAAAGGAAAAGGATAAAACATTGGTGGGGGTATCTTGACCACGAAAATCGCGATTGAGAGCCTGGATTTCGTCCTCGTCGACCAGTCTCAGCAACAGTGCCTGGCGGCCACGCCGGCCCCACAAGGCCGTTCGAACCCATTGCCGGAAATCCCGATCCACCGGTTGTCCCAAGGCGGTACTGACCCGCTGAATATCGAGATCCAGCCTCATTTGTCCGGGCTCCGTTCAAAGACCTCACAGGCGTCGACGATGCGCACCACCTGAGGATGACGCATGGTCGCGGAGGGGACGCCCCACAGGGAATTCGGGCGTGCCTCCAAGATGCTGACCGGCACGAAGCCGCCGATCCACTCAGCCGATCCCTCAAAATTCACCACCCGGTTATTTTCCGTGCGTCCTGCGAGCTGCTGCGGATTTTTCCGGGACGGCCCTTCGACCAGTACCCGCTGGGTGCTTCCCACCATTCGGCGGGAGATCGTCTGAGCCTGTAGATCCAGACGTTCCTGAATGCGCGCCAGACGTTCCTGCTTGACCGCCAGTGAAACATCGTCCGGATAATCGGCTGCCGGGGTGCCAGGACGGCGGCTATAGATAAAACTGAAAGACTGATCAAAGCCAAGGCGGTCAATCAGCTCCAGGGTCGCTGCAAAATCGGCTTCGGTCTCGCCGGGAAAGCCGACAATGAAGTCCGACGACAGGCTCAAATCCGGGCGCGCAGCCCGCAACCGGCGGACGATCGAGCGATATTCGAGGGCCGTGTGACCGCGCTTCATGGCCGCCAGGATGCGATCCGCGCCACTTTGCACAGGCAGATGCAGATGACTCACCAGGGTCGGCACCTCGGCAAAGCAGGTCATCAGACTCTCCGACATCTCCAGGGGATGCGAGGTGGTGAACCGGATGCGTTCAACCCCCTCGACCGCCGCCACCAGATGAATCAGGGCGGCAAGATCGGCGGTGCCGCCCTCATGGGTCGCCCCCCGGTAGGCATTGACGTTCTGCCCCAACAGATGGATCTCCCTCACCCCCTGGGCCACCAGCCCCACCACCTCCGACAGCAGATCGTCGAGGGGGCGGCTGACCTCCTCGCCCCGGGTATAGGGCACCACGCAGTAGGTACAATATTTTGAACAGCCCTCCATGATCGACACATAGGCCGAGGGGCCATTCGCCCGGGGTTCTGGGAGGTGGTCAAACTTTTCGATCTCGGGGAAAGAAACATCGACCACCGGGGCCTGGGTTCGGCGGGTCTCGGCGAGCATCTCGGGAAGCCGGTGTAGGGTCTGCGGGCCAAACACCAGATCAACAAAGGGCGCCCGTGTCCGAAGATGGGTGCCTTCCTGACTAGCTACACAGCCGCCGACCCCAATCACCAGTCCGGGCCGTTGGCGCTTCCAGGGCCGCCAGCGGCCCAACTGGGAGAAGACCTTTTCCTGGGCCTTTTCGCGGATCGAACAGGTGTTGAGCAGTAGCACATCGGCCTCTTCGGGATGCTCGGTCAGCTCCATTCCGTGAGATTCCCGCAAGACATCGGCCATCCGCGCCGAGTCGTATTCGTTCATTTGGCAACCGAAGGTCTTGATATACAGCTTTTCAGGCATGGGATGGGTCGAGAGGGCAAAGAAAACAGAAACCAGCGTGGATTTTAACCTGAAAAAGGTGACGTTTTGGCCCTATGTTCGGTCACCTTAAAGCGAATAAGTGCTGATCTTTCCCGGCTGTCAGCCCATAAAATGATGTGTGACTGAGTCCGTTAAGCCCGTTAAGCCAAGCGCTCGACGAGCCAGGTGCTAATTCTCGGTGGGGGGTTGATAGTTGGGATCGCGCGGATTGAGAAAGATGAAACGCTGTTCCCCCGCCTCGAACTCTACATAGTCCAGGATGGCCTGATCCAGCAAGGGCGCAAATTCCGGTGCCATGACAATCTCCACACCCTCGGCATTGAAACGGATATCGTCCTCGCCGATCTCGTCAAAACCCATGTGGTAGTCGATGGCCCTATCGGGCAAGGTGCAAGCCGCCAACCGCAAGGACATGCCCTCCATGCCCCCCTGCTGGGCGGCGATGCGAACCTGACGGGCGGCATTTTGCGTGATTCGGAACATGTTGAACCTCTTTTACCGGTTTTTACCGGTTGGCGCGGGAGGCCCGCACAAACTGAACGAAACGCGACACCCAGGGAACGGCCCGGGCATCGCGCAGATGGGCGTAATTTGCCAGCAGACGCCGATAAACGATGCCGTCATGAACGCCATCTATCCCGTTGCCGCGCAACACCTGATAGGCATAAGTCAGGCCGGGATCACGGTTTTCCAAGCTAGAATAGTGAAACTCGTGGGCCGGGATCACCCGAGGTTCGGCGGATGATTCAGGAGACACCCGGGGCCAGGGGTGTTTTGAGGTTTCTTGCAGCCGGACGTAGCCGCGTCCGCGCGGACTGTCCCACATCACCACGTCCCCCGGCAGCAGACCCGCCATTTGACAGGTTTTGCCCCGCCACGTCAGGCTCCGGGCAAGATACATGAGGCCGCCGCATTCCGCGTACACCGGCCCATCGCCCTCGATAAAATCCTTCACCGCGTGACGCATGGCGGCATTGGCCTCGAGACGTTCCATGTGGGTTTCCGGAAACCCTCCGCCGAGAAACAAGGCGTCCAGGGCCGGCAAACGGCTATCCGTCAGGGGGCTGAAGGGTACGAGTTCGACCCCGCATTGCTCCATGGCCAGGAGATCATCCGGGTAGTAAAAACCAAAGGCCGAATCCTGGGCCACGCCGATGCGCAGCCGGGACCCTGTGGTCAGGGTGGGAATGGGTGTGGTGTCAACAGATGTCACAGGGGGCGCGGCGGCCGCAATCGCCCACAACGCCGGCAGATCGACAGCATCCGCCACCACTTGGCGGATGCTGTCGATACGACGCTCCGCATCCGCCTGTTCATTGCCAGGCACCAGACCGAGGTGACGTTCTTCGATGATCAGGGCGGCACTCCGGTGGAGGGCTCCCAACACGGGCACCTCGGTGTAATGGGCCAAGGCTTCCCGAAGCTTGCCTTCGTGGCGGATACCTGCGACCCGGTTGAGGATCACCCCGGCAACGCGCACCGCCGGATCGAACGATTGATTGCCCCGCACCAGAGGGGCTACCCCGCGGGTCATGCCCTGGCAATCGAGTACCAAGACCACCGGTGCCCCCAGCTTCACCGCCAGGGCGGCGTTGCTGTCGCTGCCATCCAGGGCCATGCCGTCATGCAGCCCCTTGTTGCCCTCAATCAGGCCGATATCCGTCCCCGCCATGCCCCACTCGAACCGCTCAAGGATCTCGGCAATGGCCAGGGTGTGAAAGTCCAGATTCAGGCAATCTTGCCGGGCGGCCAGCGATAACCACAAGGGATCGATGTAATCCGGCCCTTTTTTAAAAGGCCGAACCCGCCGTCCCAAGCGCGACCACTCCGCGCACAAACCAATGGCCAGGGTGGTCTTGCCAGAAGACTTGTGAACCGCAGACAGGAATAAATGCGCCATCTTGCGAAGGGACGAGCAGACTGGCGCTCGTCCCGGCTTCTCCTCCCTTACTTGATCTTGCCTTCCTTGTAGAGCACATGCTGACGTACCACGGGATCAAATTTCTTGATCTCCAGCTTGCCAGGCTTATTCTTCTTGTTTTTGGTGGTGGTATAAAAGTGGCCAGTCCCCGCCGAGGAATTCAAGCGGATCTTGTCTCGCCCTGACTTTGCCATGTGTGTTCTCCCCTTATTAAATCAGCGATCAATCAACAATGGTTCAAGACTCTGGTTCTTTGAGCCTCAAGCCTGTAATTCGGACAATACCGCATCAATCCCTTTTTTATCGATGATCCGGAGCCCATGCGAAGACACCCTCAATCGTACCCAGCAATGTTGGCTTTCGACCCAGAAACGGTGGTAATGCAGATTGGGCAGGAAACGACGCTTGGTTCGGTTATTCGCATGAGAAACATTATTCCCCACCATGGGCCGCTTGCCCGTGACTTGACACACCCTAGACATGATAAAAACCCCTCAACAGACAACATTCATTGATCAATGTATTGATTAACTTAAATAATCAGGATTCCAAAGCCGGGCTGTCCGCGACAGCCCCACCGCTTCACTAGGATACAGGCCCCTTCTTGTTCAGCTCGCGACGGAGTTGTGCTTCGGCAATCTGGTTCTTATCCACCGGCACGGATCCCTTTTCCTTCATCATCTTGCGCTTGCGGGTGCGTTCAGTGTGGTGAGCAAGCCCCGTCCCCGCTGGAATCAGGCGACCCACAATGACGTTTTCTTTCAGCCCGTTCAGCGGATCCCGCAGTCCACGCACCGAGGCCTCCGTGAGTACTCGGGTGGTTTCCTGGAAGGACGCGGCGGAGATAAAGGACTCGGTGGCCAGCGACGCCTTGGTGATACCGAGCAGCATCGGCTGAAAAGCCGCAGGTCGTTGCCCTTCCGCCATGACCCG
>JBAXSA010000178.1:0-6015 GCA_037130945.1 Pseudomonadota bacterium
CTGAGGCAGGACCTTTTCCCCCACATAGACGGGATAAACCCCAGCCGAAGACTTCACCCGGATGCGTTTGGTGCTCATTTCAGCATTTTGAATCGCTTTCCGCGGCGAAACAAGTACCCCCCCACCCCACCTTCTAAAAAACACCCTTCCAACCCATTACCCTGCAACACCTTCCGTGGGGTCGTAGGTCTTGTAAGTTGTTCTAGCCCAGCTATTTGAAGGCCTACTTTTTGATTTTGGGGTCGTAGGTCCCACTTTAAAACTGCCATTTTAAAACCATGTCCATAAACAACTTATATGGGGTCGTAGGTCTTGCAAGTTCTGCTTGTGCACACCAGGTGATTCAGAGACCCAGTACCGCATGGTTCTTTCCGAGTATTACCAAGGTCGCAACGTAACTGTGGACATCGGGGAAATCGACTCATTAGGAGCACGAAAACAAATCTTCACGATATCATCACTCCATACCACGATTGTGTTTTCCGAGTGCTTAAACCAGGCGAAGTCAGCGACACTCACAACATCTACCTGTCCGAACTCGCAATCTTTAAATTCAGCGATCACCGTTTGCGATGCACCATCTCGCAAGCGACCCTCAAAAGCTGTTGTTCCGTATGAAAGGGGACCGAGCCCAACATATCCGATAGCGTTAAGCCATATCTTTGTCGGTATCACCTCGGTGATAGCCAACTCCACAATCAAAGAATCTTTGAGGGGCGCTGATACAACCGGAAGTTTTTTCTTCTCGTATGCCCCAAATGCCTCCGCAAGTTTTTGAGAGAAATATTCGGCGAGACGCTTAGCTTGTTGCTGCTCATCTCCTGGTGCTAGATTCCAAGTGTTCCACCAGTTTAATTTCAAAAGGTGCGAGGTATCAATCGGAGCGATATACACTGAGTTGAATGAGGCAAGATCCACGCCCTGCTTGAACCACACATCGTCAAATGGCATCATGGAGTTCGGCGCAAGGTCTTGTGGATCCGAAATAAATCCCGCGTCTGGGGCGGAGGCCGCTCTGCAACCGATCAGAAGGCTAACGGACGCAACTACACACAGCAGTTGAAGACAGATATCTCTCATATACATCATAACCCGCTTTTCAAAGCATCAAGGAAACTGCCTTTATGTCTAGCTGATATCTTGAAGCTTCGCACCACGAGTCTTTCTCAAATTGAGCCTTATCTCCACCGTTTTTCAGGACGAGTATACTGAACCCAGCAAGACTTCTGCCTTACATCACATCACTAGAGGTAACTAAGGGGTATGGCATAGGTCACAGGGTAAAGGGGGACCAAATGAGCGCCCCGGCAGACCTACCCCCCCCTTAAGCCACATCTCCTTGCAAGGGAGAGTTTAAGAAATTTTTGAGGCGAGAGTCGGAAACGAACCGACGACAGTTGGCGGGTGTCAAAGAGGTTAAAAAAGTATCCTTTGATCAGATTGCCCAGCTTGATGGCGTTGATACCACGCAGCTTTTTCTGAAATATATTGCTAGCCGCAAGAATTCAACATATTAAATATTCAATATAATGACAACTAAAAATACCAAATTCGATCTCGTAATTAACAATGGACGAGTTATGGACCCGGAAACGGGGTTGGACGCCATCCGCAACTTGGGGGTGAAAGACGGCAAGATTGCTCTGATCACCGATCAGTCGATTCAGGGCGCGGAAACCATTGATGCCACGGGCCATGTGGTGGCGCCCGGATTCATCGATGGACACTGTCACGCTGCCAACGACGACTTTGCCGTGAAGTGCGGCCTTCGCGACGGGAAGACAACTCACTTGGACCTTGAAATGGGTGCCTGGCCTGTCGATCGATGGTACAGCCGTAGGGAAGGAAAATCCCAGGCCAACTACGGGGCCACTGTTGGACATTTTGCCATTCGTGACGATGTGTTCAGCAACATCACTTACACAACTGGGAATATGCTTTTCGAGGCTTGGAGGTCCAAGGATCAGTGGTCTGTTCACAAGTCGACGCCCGAGGAATTAAAAAAGATTCTGGAAAAGATCGAACAGGGTCTCAAGCAGGGCGCGCTGGGCGTCGGTACCCCCATCGGGTATGCAACCGATGGTCTCTCCTCGGTTGAAGTAGCCGAAGTCTGGCGTCTGGCCGGCGAGTATGGCCTCTTTGCGACCGTTCATGGACGCTTCTCAAGCTTTGCGCTCCCAACCGAAGGTTTTTTAGGCACGCTGGAGGCCATTGCCTGCGCCTCGATGTTCGGAGCGGGACTTCTGGTGCATCATTTCCATGCTCAAGTCCTCAGTTCGGTTGAGGATGTTGCTAATATTGTCGATCAGGCACTCGAAAAGGGGGCCAAGGTGCTCTTGGAGATGTATCCCTACACCTACGGATCCTCGATCATCTCAGCGGATTATTTGCGCCCCGAGAATTACGGTAGGGAGATGGGTCATAGCTACGGAGACATCTCCCTTGTCCTCACCGGACAGCCTCTTACCCAGGAGACCTACGAGCAGGGGGTTAAAGCCGACCCAATGACATTCATTCTGTTCGAGCACTGTATGGAGCAGGACATGGTCAAGGCACTTACCTGGCCCAGCGTCTGCCTCGGCAGCGATGCAATGCCCTATACCGATGATAAGGGCACACGTGATGCCGAGGGGATCACGACTGTCCCGTTCGACTTTCCGGATGACAAGGCGATCGCTCATCCTCGAGGAGCCGGAACTTATGCAAGGGCGTTCCGATATGTCCGTGAACAGAAGCTCATGCCACTTATGGCCGCTGTCGCCAAGAGCAGTTATCTGCTGGCCAAGTTCATGCAGGAGTGCGGTGTTCCTCAGATGGCTTTCAAGGGACGCATGCAGGTGGGTGCCGATGCGGACATCACGATCTTTGATCCTGGGACCATCACGGACAATGCGACCCGTCAGCACGGAGCCTTGCCTTCCTCTGGCATTCCGTTTGTCATCGTCAACGGTGTCCCCGTGGTAAAGAACTCCGAGGTCGTGAAGGGAGTCTATCCGGGCAAGCCCATCCGCAATCCGGTAAAAGCGATCTAATGCCGGCAAGGCAGTGATGTCACACCTGCCATTGACAGCACGACCCAAGCCGATACCCGTCACTATCATCGGCGGGTTTTTGGGGGCTGGTAAGACCACGCTACTAAACCACATCCTGAGTCATAACCATGGCTTGCGAGCCGCGGTTCTGGTCAATGATTTCGGTGCGATCAATATCGATGCCAAACTTATCGTCGGGGTCGAGGATGAAACCATCAATCTCGCCAACGGCTGCATCTGCTGCAACATACGCGACGATCTTGTCGGTGCCTGTATGGGATTGTTGCAACGACCTGAGCCCCCCGACTACCTGATCATCGAAACAAGCGGTGTTTCGAATCCGCTTCAGATTGCCAATACATTCCTCTTGCCGGAACTACAGCAAATCTTGGCTCTGGACGGCATCCTCTGTGTTGTTGATTGCGAGCAGTTTCCCAAGCTCCCCGGTGAATCGGCCGATCTGGCCAGTGTGCAGATTGCTTCAGCCGATATCCTGGTCCTCAACAAGATCGATCTTGTCGACTGCGATGGATTGGAGAAAGTGAGGTCACTGATTCGGGGGATTTCACCGGGATCACAAGTAATTGATGCCAAGCTGGGGAAGGTTCCTCTCTCATTGATCCTAGGCACGGGTTCTAGTGATCGGGGTCACAGCCAATCGATGGTTTCACCAAGCCACTCAGATCACGGTCAACATGCCGGGGTTTTCACCTGGCATTGGACATGCGATCGCCCACTTTCACTTCCCAAGTTGCGCTCGTTTTTCGAACTTTTGCCTGAGACGATCTATCGCGCCAAGGGCTTCGTCTATCTAGAGGAACTCCCCGAGTATCAAGTCATCCTGCAGAAGGTCGGTAAACGCTCGAGCCTCAAAGAGGGCAGTCGTTGGGGTTCAAAAACTCCAGGAACCGAACTCGTCATGATAGGAATCGAAGGTGGCATCGATGGAGAGGCGGTGAGGATTTCACTGGAAAGATGCATCCGTGAGGAGCATGAGAAGATGACGCCTGTGATGCGCCGGATGAGGGATTTTGGGTCTCTAGGGTCCTGAATTTGCAATATGGTCCCATCGAGATTTAAGATCTATCAGTTGGTTCTTCGAAATCTTAGCGTTTCGATTGTTCACTGGGCACTGGGCACTGGGCCTACTCCTATGAGGGGTGCAATTCACTAGGAACCGCCCCTGACACCTGCTGGGCTGGAGCTTGCATTGGCATGTCCTTTTGAATAAGAGTTAATCAAGTTATGGATAATCTCAACCAACCACTTTCCCCGATGATCCTGTGGATGAATTATTTCGGTGATGTTGTCTTTGCCGTGAGCGGTGCATTGACCGCTGGCCGCAACAAAATGGATCTGATCGGCTATGTCATGATCGGCACCATTACCGGTATTGGTGGTGGCACTATGAGGGATCTGCTTCTGGGGCGGAAGGTTTGGTGGACGAGTAATCCTCAGGAATTGATTCTGTGCGCGCTCGCTTCTGTTGTCGCTTATTTTTTCATCAGAAATACGGTCAAACATCATCGAAGCATCGTCTGGTTGGACGCCATCGGCCTGGGCGCATTTGCCGTGGTCGGTTGCCATGTAGGACTTGCTTGCGGGGCATCCTTTGTCGTTGCCGTCTTTATGGGAATGCTCACGGCGACGGGCGGGGGTGTGATTCGAGATGTGCTCACCAACACCAAACCTATGATCCTTTCTGCTGGTGAGCTCTATGCAACGGCGGCTTTTGGGGGTGCATTTGTCTATGCGTTGATCATCCATTTCCAAGTCTCGGCGCTTATTGCCCAACTTATAGGCTTTCTGACGGTCCTGACTCTAAGGAGCGTATCCATTCTTTTTGGGGTGCGTACAGGGCCACCAGGCGAGTTTCTGCGATGGGGAGGAGCCGAAAGGGATTGATGGGTTTGCGGAATTCGCCACGGGATCGCAGCATCCCCTCCGAAATATTGTTCTCAAACGGAAGGCGTCACTTCAAAAGCAAAAAATCCAGTCCCCTCTCCATCCGTGTTTTCTGTCTCTTGATCACCCTTTTCACGGCCACAGGGAAGGCTGATCTATATACGGTTTCTGCCACGAAAAATGAGAAAATCGTGGCAGATAATTTTGTGGAGACGGAGCAGTCGGCGGTCAAGTTGAGTGGTTACGTCGACGCCGGTTATAGCTACAACTTCACTGGCTCGGGCAACCAGTCTGTGGTCAATGGGCGCACTGGCGAACCCGCCCGCGGGGACTTCAATCTCTATGCCCTGAAACTAGTTTTGGAAAAAGCTCTGACCTCCGAGAATAAGGCCCAAGCCGGTTTCCGCATCGACACGTTTATTGGTGAGGACACCAACTATCTAACTTCCCGTGCCTACGCCAACAACGTGGATGCCAACTCCAATGGACTCTATTTAGAACAAGCCCTTGCCTTGTTACGCGTGCCTGTGGGCAACGGTTGGGATTGGAAAATTGGTAAGTACGTCTCGATCCTCGGCTACGAGGTGAACGAGCGCCCAGCTAACATGAACATCAGCTTCAGTTTGCTGTTTATAAACGCAGATTCCATCAACTACACCGGAGTTCTGACATCCTACCGGTTTAACGAATTTCTGGATGCCAAGTTGGGCGTGGGTAATGGCGCCAACTCTGACAACAACACAACCATTGATGGCAACGGGGATGGGGCGACAATTTTGGCAGCTCTTAACGTCACGGCTCCCGGAGGAAATGCCAACTGGACCCATAATTTCACCTATGAAACCAGTACGGCAAACGATAGCGCAGGTTCCCCTCCCCCCACTCTTAGCTCCTATGGATTCGTTGGGGCGACGAATCCGGATGGACCCGCTTACATCTATAACTCTTGGGGCAACTGGGCTCCCCACTTTGCCGACAACAAACTACTATTGGCCTTCGATTCGATCCTAGGCGCGTACTGCCCAGCCAACGGTCCAGCCGGGGGCGCTACCACCATTTGGGGAGGGAGTACCTACGC
>JBAXSA010000179.1:0-6008 GCA_037130945.1 Pseudomonadota bacterium
TCTGAACCCGATCCATCGGCTTGTCTTCCTCCAGCACCGCCTCCCATGTGGATTTGACACCAGGATTGACCTGGCCACTGGCAAACAGGGCTCCGAGGAGGTTCTGGGCGGTGGCGTCTCCCTGCTCGGCCATCCGGCGGTAACGCTCCAGTAGTCCAGCATAGTCATGCTTCATGGTGATATCCTCGATATTACAAGTAACGGTTCAATAGACATGGCTACCCCGATAACCCCTTTGAAGGAACTACGGGTCAGAGGCGAATTTAATGATTTTTTGAAAGAAACCGGCCAGACCGGTCGTGGGTGTTTGGTAATGAGGGTCAATAATGCGGTTGGCCATCACACGAATCAGGGTCGAGCTTTTGGCGTTGGGATTACCAACCAGATGAGGGCGTTGCCGGAAAATACTCTTTTCTATCAGCGGATCGACCGGTACATAGCCGAGAATATCGAAGTGAAGCCCCATGAAGTGACCGATCACCTTGTTGAGCCGTTCCACGACCTGCCGGGCCTGTTGCTCGGAGTTCACGCGATTGACCAAAAATTTAATCGGCTTTGACTGGGTGGCGATGATGGTTTTAATGATGCCGTAGGCGTCAGTCATGGCCGTCGGTTCTGGCGTAGTAACGACCACAACATCGTCGGAGGCCAGTGCGAAACGAATGACATTCGCGCCAATTCCGGCCCCAGTGTCAATGATCATCATATCATATCCGGCAAGGCTCTCCATGCCATTCATAAAGGCGGATTGCTCGGCTTCTCCAAGATTCGCCAACTGGCCTATGCCAGTACCACCAGCAATGAAGTCGATACCGTAACTGGTTTTACAAACAATCTGAGCCAGCGTTTTCCGCCGATTGATGACATCAAGGATATTGTATTCGGGGATGATCCCCATCTGTATGTTGACATTGGCCAGCCCCATATCGCCATCCAGCAAGAGAACCCTGTGGCCTTCGGCAGCCATGGCAATACCCAGGTTGATGGAAAGCGTCGTCTTGCCAACACCCCCCTTGCCCGATGTCACGCACACCGTTCGTGTGACCGAGGGATTTTGCAGGTTAGAAGTCTTTCCCATTTTCAATGCTCCAGATCAGATTAAAAGCCGTCCCATCATGGCAAACCCGCGCTATAAACCCTCGGCTCACAGGACACTGACAAGAATACATTGATCTGCCCGTGATTCTAATACATCACAGAGTGCCGCCGCCGTGCGTTGATCCATCCGGGAAACGCGCACCTTGTAATAATGGCCATGGCGGCTCTTGGCCGATATTTTTTCCACTCGCACGACAAGGCCATTCAATAAGTCGGCGTGACGGTCGGTGAACCACGTCCTGAATTTTTTCGCCAGGGATAGGGAATGTCCAGCCCACACCTGAACTTCCCAATGCAAATCCGAGCGATCTTGCTGGGACTCCTGCCGTTCGGGATCGCCGACCTTGGTGACCGGATTGATGGTTTCGGATTTAAGCGCGACGGCATCCACCGGGGATTCAACGGGCGGTTCAGCGGCAACAGGAGGTTCAACGGGTTTAACGACAACGGGAGTCGGGAGGACAGGTATGAGAGTCCTTGTCAATTCCACTAACGATGGTTTTGGCAAAGGCCATTGCATTGGCGGCAATTGACTCAGCCAAAGGGGATCTTGCCTGACATCAATGGCCGCTTCAGAAGCCGCCAATTCGATCCAGGCACTTGCCGCTACCACCAATAGCACCCGTATAAGACCGGCCACTCCCCAACTGCGGCTCATACCCTTGTTCTTTTCGTGGATCATGTGTTTATTCCAGAAGAGGGATCGAGTAATCACCGAGGTGGCTGAACGCTAATCGAACAGGTAACGGCGGCAGCGGTTACCCGCGCCTGATCGCCACAATTCATGAGCTGGCGACGATTGTCGTCAATGAGTCTGGCGGCCAGGATCAATTCACGGTAAGCCGTTTCGTCGGATCGGGACAGGAATACGCTGCCGGCTTGCCAGTATTGTTCGCGGCCAACCAGTAACGCCGCCGCTTCCAGACGGCGGGTGGCCCAGGGGATCGCGGGCCCCCAAAGCAGATAACCGGTTGCGACACTCGCGAGGGTCAGGGTCAGCGCCCCAATCCAGCGCCGAGAACGCACAGAATCCAAGGATTTCCGTGAAGTTTTGAAAATTTCGTCCATGACCCTTGCATCCTGATGGTGCATGTCCTCGTCCTCGTCATATAACGACGAGGAAGGATCCAGCAACCAGGCCTCGACACGCTGTTGCACCTCCTGAGAATGCTTTGCCAGGCTGTCCTGGAAAACCATGGAATGCCAGACGCCGTTACGATCATCCCGGCCGTGTGTATCCAGGGTCAACCACTCGGCGGCCAGGGTCATGTAGGCCTGGCTGATGTTGCAACGTGGACAATAGACAATCACCGGTTTTTTACGTTGATCGGCCTCCTTGACGGTATCGCTCAGGGGGATATTGGTGTACATACACAATTTCCCATGTTCCTGGCGTAATCGGGTAACCAGGCTTTGGGAAGATTTCTGATCGGAACAAAATGTCGCCAAGAGATAGATCCCGCGAAGCGGATGCGCAAAACCGGCCCGCAACCGATCAATCGCCTTCAATAAGGCTGGCAGTCCTTTCAGGGCAGGCGGGTTGGCGGGTACGGCAACGAGGATACGATGAGCGGCCACCAATCCGTTCAGACTCACTAAACCCAATCCGGGGGGACAGTCGATCACCACCCGGTCAAAGCGCGTGGGGAGCATGGTCAGGGTTTCCAACCCTTGCTGGAGATGGCTTCTACTACCGCCCACCAGGGACAGGGTCTTTTCAATATCCTCCAGAGAATCATCCGATGGCAGTAAGTAAAGACCGGGTATTTCGGTGGCCGTGATCATGTCGTGCCGGATCACGGCATCCGTGAGTAGGCGATGGGCGGCACTGCTGCCACCATGGTCTCTGACCAGGGCATGGCCCGCCTTGCCTTGGTGATCCAGTTCAATCAGCAGCACTGACTGACCCGCAGCGCTCATGGCAATCGCCAGATTGACTGCGGTGGTGGTATTTCCGGCCCCGCCTTGCTGGCTCAGAATGGCGGTGACTTCCGGTGAAAGGCGTTGCTCGGAGATCGGATGCGTCATCAGTTTGCGCGGGAAACCCCAGTCTGGGTCGCATTGGTGGTACGCCGCAGGCCGGGGAGGGATAGCGTGGCACCTTCAGGATGCCCCTCTTCCCGCTCTCCTATGGGCCTGGCTATCTCAAATAAACGTTAAACTTAAGGACTCAGTGTTTGTCGTCGGTGTCGGTGTCCGCATAGGGTTTGCCCCCCAGATTGATCAGGCTTTCCAGGCCATCGCGCCGCCGGCAGACCCCTGGGGTCACCAGCGGTAGGGAGAGGCCATCGTTTGCCGTCCGGCGATCTTGACTCCCTCGTTGATCACCGCTGCGCCTATCCGGGAAACCAATTGCCCCCATGGGGTTGCTCCGCCGGTCACCGCTTCGTCTATCGTCGCTTCGTCTATCGTGGTGATAATCGGAAGACTGTTGGTGATTCAGTAAATCCTCTCGAGGGGGTGATCGCCACATCAGAAAGGGTTGTCCCTGCTGATCGGAATCGGCTAAATCAGAGGGGGGCTGGATTTGCCGCCCCCCCAAAAATCGCCTTCTGAACCTCCAGATCAGCCATAAACCCAAACCTGCAAGCAGTCCGACGGCCCAACTCAATTTTCAGATTCCACCACCGAGGCCTGAGAAAACCCTGACCAAGCTTGCCGCAACAGGTCGGCGACCCATTGATCGGCTTTCATTTGTTTGATCGCCGATTGCCTCCAATGCTTCAACTGATCCTGTTCCACATCAACCAAGTACTCCACTGCCCCTTGCCAATCCCCTTTCTGCCAAGAGGCCAAGGCCTGCGATGCCTGACTTTCCTGCGACTGGATCTTCTGTATTCGCTGTTGCCGGGCCTCCACCTCGCTCCATGACCACAGCCACACATACCAGGTTCTTTGTAAATCCAGACGTTGTGTGGTCAATGCGTCAATGGTGCGACGTAAATCCCTCTCTAGCGTCGGTTTGCCCGGAACCCCCTGAATAGCCAGGGGTACCAAGGGAGCCAATGCCTCGGGCATCTTCCAAATGGCTTCCAGTGCCGCCAATTCGGAGGTAAAAGGAACCCCCTCGATCATCTTCGCCCGCAAATTTTGAAGGGTCATCAATACCAGCATGGCCTGCTGTTGTCGAGATTCTCTCCGTGAATGATTAAGCGTGTTTTGTGCTAGTTTTTTGGCAAGACCCGTGCTTGTCGCCTCCAAAGTTTGCTGGATCTGGTCGGATCCCCTTTCCAGGACAGCCAGACGGTTATAGTTATTTTCGTTTACCATCCAAAAAGCCACGACCTGACCCACTGCCAAGGCCAAGAATATCGACAGCCACTTGATGAATCGACGCAGGGAAGCTCGACGGGACACCGGAGGGCCCAACTGGAGAGGCGGCCTCATCAACAGGCCCTCTGGCGTTTGATCCCGCCATAGCGCCAAGGTTCTGGCCTCAATCGTCTTGCCAATCAGGTACCGGTAGTGGTCTGCCGTCAACTTGTCCAGACAGGGGTCGCGCGCCAGCAATAGGTGCCAGCAATCGTCCGGAGAGAGTTTGCTGAGATAGTCAATCAACCCGGCGCTTTCTTCCTTCGCGGCGCCCTGACCGATTTCAATGAGTTCATTGATGCGATTAGACCAGTCCACGACTCCTCCGGTTCTTCATATCGCTCTTTTGGCTCACTGTTCGCCCTTCGACAAGCTCAGGGCGAACGGTATAGGTTAATCCGAGTGGTTCGGATCGATGGCGTCGGTTGTTTTAACGAGAGGTTCCAAGGCATGTTGCAACTTTTTCAGCCAAGAGGCGTAATCGCCCACGGCACGCCGGGAAGCGAGTGTTCCCAGACCGGTCTTCAGTGAGACGGTTCGGAAATCCATGGACAGCACCCGCCACGGAGGCAGTTTAAGGCGTTCAAAGTCAGTCCAGGCCTCGCTGAGACACCGTTCCATCGCCACCACATAGAGACCTCGGTCGCGCATGGCCGCGAGGCGAGAAAATTCCGGAGTATCGGCGTAGGCGTCGAAACTACCGGCATTTTCGTTCAGAACCAGGATCCGCCGGCTCTCGGGAAAGACCTGCTCCACCGTTTCCAGAACCACGATGCCGCCCGACACGGCGAGCGGATCGGCGGTGACCGGAACGTAGAAGTCTATGGTAACGCCCGCGTCGACAAACGCTGCCCCAAGGTCGGATTTTCGCGCCCAATCCAGGACATGCTTGTCCATATTGGCACCCAGATCGATGCCGGTATCGTGTTCAATGATTTCGCTCGCCATCTGATCCCAATAGCTGTAAGCCAGTGCGGGATTGGCACGCAAGGCCTCCGCGTCAGCCCCTATATTCAGCGACATCACATGTTCCGAGCCCATGAATTCAGACAATTTTGACTTTTCATCGACATCGATCAGCCGGAGCCGTCGTCCCATGGCATCGTACTGCCAGGCCAAAACCATCATCAGAACGGACTTTCCAACCCCACCCTTGCCATTGGCTACCCAAACTGTGTGCGGCATATCGTTATTTCTCCTGGTTTTATCATCTTCATAGAGTACGGGTTATATAGAGTTATATCGCCTAACGTTTAGGCAAATCTCGGCCATTCTTGCGGGGCGCAAGAAGCTCCCGTCGGGTAATGGCTAACCTCCATTCGTTCACCTGCGTCAAGTCTTGCGTTGGTGACGGGTTTGACGAATGGTGGCGAACCAAGGTGGGAGAAGTGTGGACGGAGCATTCTGTAGACCGCAGGGCGACGCACGCCCTCAAGCGACGGGACAGCTCCGAAATGGATTTGTTGCGGATACCGAGGAGGTTAACGAAATGGCTGAATTTTTTAGGGGGCAAGCCCAGCGAATGAGCCGCAGTTCTACGTACGGCGAGGCGAGGCGAGGCGAGGCGAGGCGAGGCGAGGCGAGGCGAGGCGAGGCGA
>JBAXSA010000180.1:0-5976 GCA_037130945.1 Pseudomonadota bacterium
ACGAACGCCTAACCATCAACGGATTACTCATCTCACCTCGGCGGGTGGTGACTTTAGTCCTGGCCATAAACTCAGGGCGCGGGTGGAGGAAGAGACTGGTCTGATGGAGGGTAGAGAAGTAGCGGTTTTTCAGTCTCAACGGCACGCATCGGAGCCAACTATGCGCGATGTCGGTATCCTGGAAGTTATCGAGGCCGGAGATATTGCTTCAGTGGCGGAGTTAGCACGGGACATCTGGACTCAACATTACCCCGCCATCATTGGATTCGCGCAAACCGACTACATGCTGGATACCTTGCAGAGTGCGCCAGCCATCGCCCAACAGATTGTCTCTGGCTATCACTATTACATCGTGACCGATGCTGGCCATCGTGTTGGGTATTTTGCCATCATTCCCGATTCAGCCGGTTGGAATGCCCAACTCGGCAAAATCTATGTGAAACAGGCCAGGAGAAAGCAGGGTCTGGGTAAGGCGATCATGGTGTTCGTGGAACGCTATTGCATCGAGAGGGATATTCGGGAACTCTGGTTGACCGTCAACCGGCACAATGCAGGTGCCATTGCTTTTTACAGACACATTGGCTTTACAAGATTGGAAGGTCTCAAGCAGGATATTGGAAATGGCTTTGTGATGGACGATGATAAGATGGTAAAACAGTTTGGCTCATCCGGTCAGGACGGGTGATGATTCTATGGTTCAAGGAATCTTCAGAATCCTACTCTTGTTGCTATCTTGTTGGTTAATTGGATGTGGCAAAGCAAATCCAAAATTGCCCAGATTAGCGCCGGAAGCCAAAGTACTCGCCTTTGGTGACAGTCTGACCTATGGCACTGGAGCTGATGCGGGAACCAGTTATCCTGCGGTACTCCAGACATTGATCAGACGGGAAGTGGTCAATGCCGGAGTGCCAGGAGAAATCAGCGCCGAAGGTCGTGAGCGTCTTCCCGGTTTATTGGACGAATTGCACCCTCAACTGTTGCTGCTTTGTCATGGTGGCAACGACATTCTTCGCAAATTACCCAAGGATCAGACCGTAAATAATCTCCGGCGGATGATCAAGAATGCTCGCGAGCGAAATATTCCTGTGGTACTCATTGGTGTGCCGGAATTTGCCATTATCAGCTTGAAAAGCGCGCCCTACTACCAGCAACTAGCCCAGGAATTTGGAATTCCTATTGAGAATGAAATAATTCCCCGCTTGGAACGCAAAGCCGATATGAAATCCGATCAGGTACACTTCAACCAAGCGGGTTATCGACAGTTTGCCGAGGCTATACAGCAGTTATTGAGTATCCACGGTGCGTTATGAATGGCGAATGCCAAGACGAGGGCGATAACCTCCTGGAAAAGAGGTTGCATCCTAAGCGCAATCCCATGGCTGAGGAAGATGTACCCATCAGCCCTCGGTGTGCGGTGAGTGTTAGAGTCATTTCTATATAAACCTTGTTCATGCCAAGATCCAACCTAGACTCTATGGTACCTCAGCTTGTACTCCTAACTCATGAGCATTTGAGATGAAGATGGTTCGTTACGGCGCATCTACCGCAACAGTGTACCCGGCCACCGGAATTACCGGATTCCTGTTGAGGAGTATGGATGGATCTTTCTTCTTCCGGGTTTATACCTCAAACGGTGATTTTACCGATTACGATGTCCGGCACGATGATCTTGAGGTGACAATCTCCCCTGATGCTCTTGCATCTTTTTACCAGATCGGTGATGAGTGGATTCTTGACCACAACCCAGAAGTTCTAGGTTTGGAGGGCATTCCCTGTGAACAGAAACCCTGACTGAGTATAGAAAGGCGATCTATCATGTTTCAGTGGATGTCGTCGCTTTCGTCCACAGCACCTCGATGGGTGCCTGCAGGCGAAGCAGTAACGGTTGGTGGGGTTCGCATCGCGGGCGGCATGATCTATGTCGGAGCTGGCATGGAGAGCGTCGTCGGAAGAAGTGATGAGCCTGCCATGGTTAATCCAAACCTGAAGGTGAACCTTGGAGCGCCGGATCGAAAGGGCGCAACCATGACGTACTATCCTTCCTATTCCTCAATCACCCCGGAGGCACGGGGCGCCTATCTCGAGTGGCTCTCTCACGGACGCTCATATCCCGATGCCTACATCGGCTATGTCTTTCTGTTTTTTTATGGCCTCGAACGGCGACTTCTTCATGATCTAAGTCAACGAGCATCAAACTCGGACGAGATTGATTTGATCTTGGTCGAGGTAGACCGCCTTCTTTTGATCTATGGAGAGCGGAATCGATCTTTTCAGGGATATGCCACACGCCTTCGCGAGATGGCGGCGTTGCTATTCGATAGGCCTTTGGTACTCCCGGATGAGTCGGTAGAGCCCTATCCCGGTGAATACCCCATTGCCCTGAAAGTAGGACTTGGCAAGTTAGTCATCGAGGGAAAACCCATAGCGCCCAGGATGGCATTTTCATGGGTCGAGCATCACCCTGATACCCGGCTCGGTACCGTTGTTCAGCGATGTCGCAAGGAATTTCGCATTCTCTTTGCCCTCCGGTACCGTGAGGTGTTTGGAGATGGCATGGTGGTTCAGCCGAACAAGACCCTTTTGAAAATTCAGTATTACCCGGCTAGCGCATCGCTTCCCAGACCCATGATGGTAAAGACCCGGCTGCCAGATTTGACGACACTCTCCGTCCCGATCAAGCGTCTGCGTGAGCTTGTCGAATCTTGCGTGGAGGATCTTTCGGCTTATAGTCGTGCGATGGGACGAGGCGAAGGGATGCTGGCACTCGCTTATCTGCCCGGAAAGCTCCTGCCCGGTCGCAAGAAAGACTTCGCCCCGCTGCAACAGTGCTTTGATAGTGCCCTGGGACAATCTCGCCAATGTAAGATGCCCGCGAGAGAGATTCTACGTTTCATAGGCAAGGAGTCGCCCCGAAAACCGGAGTTGGGTGCGCTCTGGACACTAGCCAGCAATATTGGGTTTGGAATAGAACCCGACCCCAGATTCCTCGGGCCTGCGGTGCGTGCTGACGAGCGTGTTGTGGTGTTTCGCCACTTGAGTTCGGAATTACGGGCATTTTCCGTGTCGCGAGAGTACGAGGCCGCAGCCTTATTGCTCAATTTTGCCGTGGTGATATCCCTAGCCGATGGAACCATGTGTGATTCGGAGCAAAGCCTCATCGATGAGTATTTAAAAACCGCTCTCAATCTCCCAGAGGGTGAGTGCCGCCGATTACATGCCTATCTCGCCTGGTTGGCGGATCACCCGCCAAAACTCAGTAGCATTGCGAAAAAAGCCATATTGCTCCCGGAGTCCCGGCGCCGGGATCTAGTGCGCTTTCTGGCGTCAATCGTCAATGCCGACGGCGTTATCTCCCCTGGAGAGATCAAGACTCTGGGCAAAATTTACAAGTCCCTTGGCCTGAACCCGGACGAGGTTTACTCCGACCTCCACCTTGTGGCAACCACCAAGGCAGCCACGGAACCGGTATGGGTGAAGGTGGGCGATCCCCCCGTCGGCTTTCCAATCCCGCCACCGCCATCGCATGCTATTCCGGGGTTAACCTTGGATACTGCCGCCATTGCCCGCAAGCTGGCCGAAACCCATGAAGTTCACGCGCTATTGTCTGACATTTTTTCCAGCGAGGAAGATGAACACCCGACCACCACCCAACAGTTCCAAGCGGAGGTTCAGACAATTCCCGGCCTTGATGTTGAGCACTCCTTGTTGCTACGGCGATTGATGGAGGCGAGCCATTGGGCAATGGAGGAATTCGATGCCCTCTGTACTGAATTCGGTCTGATGGCCAGCGGTGCCATAGAGACCCTGAACGAAGCCGCCTATAATTCGCTGGGTGCGCCCCTTTTGGAAGGGGATGATCCGTTGGAATTCGATCTTGCATTAGCTCAGGAGATGGTGAAGTGACCCAAACAGCGGCCATTCGTCCCAAAGAACGAGACAGCATCCTACATTCCCTGCGTGCGGGCGTTGTCCCCCGTAGCGGGATTCATCACATTCAAGTCGGACGGGTGAATGAGGTCAAGGCATTATTGCGCGACATCGAGCGTATCAAGGACGGCGGCGGAACTATCCGCTTCGTTATCGGCGAATACGGAGCGGGAAAAACCTTTTTTCTTCAGCTTGTGCGCTCGGTGGCTCTAGAGCAGGGGCTGGTCACCGCCGGGGCCGATCTCACCCCGGATCGCCGCCTCCATGCGACCGGTGGGCAAGCGCGCGCGCTCTACGCGGAGATGATGCGAAATCTCTCCACCCGCACAAAATGGGACGGTGGCGGCCTGCCCAGTGTTGTGGAACGATTCATCGCCACGGCGGTCAAGGAAGGCAAGGAGGCCGGCAAGGGCGTCGAGCCAGTGATCCACGAAAAGTTACAACACCTCTCGGAGATGGTGGGTGGATACGATTTCGCAGAGGTGATAGCGGCCTATTGGCGCGGTCACGACACCGGCAACGAGGCACTAAAGTCGGATGCGATCCGTTGGTTGCGGGGAGAGTTCACCACCAAAACCGATGCCCGGCGCACATTGGGGGTGCGAACCATCGTGGACGACTCCAATATTTATGACCAGCTAAAATTGATGGGTCGCTTCGTGCGTCAGGCTAGCTATCAAGGGCTTCTGGTGACCGTCGACGAAATGGTGAACCTCTACAAACTCAGCAACGTCAAGGCCCGAACCGCCAACTACGAACAGATACTGTGCATCCTCAACGATGCTCTTCAGGGTTCGACAGAGGGGCTCGGCTTCGTCTTGGGCGGAACCCCGGAATCGTTGATGGACACCCGCAAGGGCATTTACAGCTACACTGCACTCCAATCAAGGCTGGCGGAAAACAGCTTTGCCGCTTCGGCCGGGGTCGCTGATTACCAGGGGCCGGTTATTCGGCTTGCCAGCCTCACTCCGGAAGATCTCTACGTCCTGCTGACCCGGTTGCGCCACGTCCAAGCTGGTGGCAACACCGCCAAGTATCTGGTTCCTGACGAGGCCCTCCACGCATTTCTGGAGCATTGTTCAAAACGTATTGGCGATGCTTACTTCCGTACCCCCCGCAATACGATTCGTTCCTTTCTTGACATGGTTTCGGTGCTGGAGCAGAACCCAAGCCTCTCGTGGCAGCAACTCGTCGGACAGGTCAATATTCTCACTGAATCCAACCGGGATCTGGAACCTCTGCCAGAGGATGAAGGCGGCGATGGCAAACCTGATGTGCCGACATCCCCGACTGATGAACTCAGCGATTTTCGTCTCTAAGTGAACAACACCTCGCCCGCCTTTGACAGACTACATGAAAAGGTTCGCCGGTGGATTTGGATGCAAGGCTGGGCGGAGATGCGGCAGGCCCAAGAGCAGGCGGTGGCACCCGTATTGGCCGGAGATACGGATCTGCTCATTGCCTCGCCCACCGCCAGCGGCAAGACCGAGGCGGCTTTCTTGCCCGCGTTGTCCGCCATTATTGAAGACGAATTGTCTGGGGTGCGTATCCTCTACCTGAGTCCGCTGAAGGCACTCATCAACGATCAGTACCGGCGCCTTGAGGGGTTAGCGGAGCAGCTCGACATCCCCGTGACTGCATGGCACGGAGACGCCAACCAGGGCCGCAAGAAGGAATTACTCAAATATCCGAAAGGGGTGCTGTTGATCACGCCGGAATCCCTGGAGGCCCTTTTTGTCAACCACGGAGAGCGGTTGCGTGCCTTGTTCGGAAACTTGGCCTACATCATTATCGATGAACTGCATGCTTTTATTGGATCGGAGCGGGGCCGGCAATTACAGTCACTGATGCACCGTCTGGAACTGATCGTCCGTCGTCGCATCCCGCGTCTTGGTCTGAGCGCGACACTCGGCGATCTCGGACTTGCCACTGGATTTCTCCGGCCTGGAGCGCTGTTCCCCTGCATGATCGTCAACATCCCAGGTGAACAGGATCGGGTGCATTCCCGAAATCTGACAGGGCCAAAATCTAGATATCATGCGGCTTTCG
>JBAXSA010000181.1:0-5959 GCA_037130945.1 Pseudomonadota bacterium
GCTATTCGTCCTACCGCGGCTCGCTGTGGGATCGGGGCATCCTGCCGCAGGATACGCTGGCCCTGCTGCGCGAAGAGCGCGGCGCTTTGAAGGGGGAGGGTGCTCCTTCATCCCCGTTGGTCGAAATCGACATGAGCGAAGAGGCCAGGCTCGATGCCATCGGAAAACAAAATCGCTGCGGGGCGAGAGTCGAACAGTTTGGAGACGGTGTCGCAATAGGCATTGCGGCCAAGATCTGTCAAATAGGCCAGCTCGGTGTGGCCAATCACCTGTATCCGGTAGGGGTGTATACAGTTGAGCGGGCCAATGAGGGGGCGGCCGCTGACTTCCGCCCCTCTCTCTTCCCCCTGCAGGGCATGGTGTAGTGTGCTGGCTCCCGTCAGCGCCCGAATGCCCAAACGCTCACCAATGGCTTCCAGAAGTTCGCCAACGGTGGCCGCGAAGGGGTTCATCGGCAATGCCTTCGGGAGTGACGTCTAGGCTTCTGGCGGGTTGTGCCGATCCATGCTGGCCCCGCCGTTCCCGCGATGGTTAGCCTTTTTTTCCTTCTGTTTCAACAGTTGCCGATCCAGTTTGTCGACCAGAATGTCAATCGCGGCGTACATGTCTTCCTGTTCGGAATCGGCAAAGACATCGGCGCCCTGAAAGTGCAGGCTGGCTTCGGCCTTCTGACGCAGTTTTTCCACACTGAGCGTCACATGGACATGGGCACCATGATCGACGAAATGCCGGAACAAACGCTCGAACTTGGTATCGACATACCCTTTAAGGGCATCCGTGATATCGATGTGAAGTCCGGTTAGGCTGATTTGCATAGTGAGATCCTCAGGTAACAGGCCGGTCAGGCCAGACGTTTACGCTCATGCGAGGGGGGAATCCCCAGCGCTTCACGGTATTTGGCGACGGTGCGCCTTGCCACCTCAATGCCCTGTTCAACGAGAATATCCGCAAGGTTGCTATCACTGAGCGGTGAACGAGGGGCTTCGGCGGCCACCAGCTTCTTGATGAGGGCGCGAATGGCGGTGGCAGAACATTCGCCGCCGGAGCTGGTGGCCACATGACTGGAGAAAAAATATTTGAATTCAAAGGTGCCGTGCGGGGTGTACATGAATTTTTGGGTGGTGACCCGGGAAATGGTGGATTCGTGCATCTCCAGAGCCTCGGCAATATCCCGCAAGACCAGGGGGCGCATGGCCTCTTCTCCCTGTTCGAAAAAATCCCGCTGGAATTCGACGATCCGGGTCGCTACCCGCAAGATGGTGTCGTTACGGCTCGACAGGCTTTTGAGAAACCATCGCGCCTCCTGGAGATGGTTGCGCAGCAGGGTATTGGCATCGCTGGAATCGGCGCGCCGGACGAGCCGCGTATAATCAGGATTAACTCGCAACCGGGGCGTGGATTCGGGGTTGAGCTCCACGCGCCAGACGCCCTGGCGGCGGCTGACCAGGACATCCGGCACCACATAGTCCGAATTGCGGCGCCCAAAACGCCGTCCCGGTTTGGGATCGAGGGTCAGAATCAGAGCGATGGCACCTTGCAGCACCTCGTCGTTGATCTTCAGGCGCCGTTTGAGCAGGACATGGTCTTTTCTGGCCAGCAAGGGGAGATGGTCGCATAGCTTGAGGGCCTCAAGACAAAACGGGGTTTCCGGGGGTTTTTGGCGGAGCTGGATCATCAGGCATTCGCGGAGATCCCGCGCCGCAACGCCGGGTGGGTCGAATTGCTGAACCCGGCGCAGCATCATGGCGATCTCTTCGTCTTCCACGTCCCAATCGGTCAGACTGGTTTGAAGATCTTCCAGGGATCCGGTCAGGTAGCCGTCCTCGCCAACAGCATCGATGATGGCCACGCCAATCGCCCGGTCGGACTCGCTGAAATGATCCATGGCCAGCTGCCACGAGAGATGATCCCACAGCGTGGGCACCCCCGATTTCTGGGCCAAGGGATCGCCATCGTCCTCCCAAGAGTCGGAAGATCCGGAGGGATAGGGGCTGTCATAAACATCCGTCCAATCACTGTCGAGGGGCAGGGGCTCATCGAAGGTTGACTCGGTGGTGTTAAGTTCCCGGTCTTCCGGAGCCACCGGGGGGTCATCGCCGGTCGCCGAGGCCATATGATCGGGGGCTGACGTGTCTTCGCGTGGAGGCTCTTGGAGATATTCACCCAGGGAGGGGGCGGATTCGTCTTCTTCATCCAGCTCCAACATCAGGTTGGAATCCAGGATCTCCTGAATCTCTTGCCGGAGATCCAGGGAGGAAAGTTGCAACAGCTTGATCGCCTGCTGCAACTGCGGCGTCATGGTCAATTGCTGTCCCAGCCGGAGCTGGAGCGTTTGCTTCATGGCAACCGGGCCATTGCCCAAGGGAGCCGCCGCTGGAACCCCGGGGCATCCTGGTCATGATGTCTGGTACGCAATTTGTATGGCGTCATGCTAGAGATTCTAGCGCAAAACACACCCAACATGGGATTCATGCCACAAAAACTACATGCGAAAATGATCGCCCAAATAGGCGGAGCGAACTTGGGGGTTTTCCAGAAGGGCCTGGGGTTCTCCCTCGGCCAGCACCGAACCCTCGTTGATGATGTAGGCCCGATGGCAAATCTCCAGGGTTTCCCGGACGTTATGATCGGTAATCAGCACCCCGATGCCGCGTGCGCAGAGTTGTCCCACCATCCGTTTGATCTCGTGTACGGCGATTGGATCGATCCCCGCGAAGGGTTCGTCGAGGAGGATGAATCGGGGTTCGCTGGCGAGCGCCCGGGCAATCTCCAGCCGCCGCCGCTCGCCACCCGAAAGAGTATAGGCCAGGGCGGTTCTGACCCTCGCGATGCCAAACTCCTCCAAAAGGCTCTCGAGGCGATGCTCCCGCTGGTGGCGGTCGAGATCCCGGCGCACTTCCAGCACCGCCCGCAGGTTATCGGCCACGGTGAGTTTGCGAAACACCGAGGGCTCCTGGGGGAGATACCCCAAGCCTAGGCGGGCACGGCGATGCATCGGCAATGGTGTGATGGCAATCCCATCCAGGGTGACCTCGCCACGATCCTCGGGAATCAGGCCGACGATCAGGTAAAAACAGGTGGTCTTGCCCGCGCCGTTGGGGCCTAGCAGTCCCACCGCCTCGCCGCTGGCCACCCGCAACGACACGCGATTGACGACGGGCCGACCCTGGATCCACTTTTCCAGGGCATTTGTGACCAGTACCGTCATGGTGACGCGGGGGGCTTGTTGCGAGGCAATGGTTTTGGGGGGATCTTAGGCGGTTTTTTTTTGCCAGCCGATGCCGGGAGGTTTTCCGGCGCAGCGGCATGATGTTGAGAAGGATCGATGGTGATGGGCACCCGCTCCTTGCCTTTGGCCGGTTGGCCGCCCTTCATCAAGCCCCGCTTGCGATCATAGACGATACGGTCGTTGCGAAAGGTATCCTGGCCCTGGATCAACTCGGCCTGATCGTTGAGATACAACAGCTCGCCATTGGCATCGTATTCCATCCGCAAGGCCCGGGCCTTCACCAAGTTCGGGTTATTCTCGACTTCTTGCTGGTAGCGTGCGGGTTTTCCAACGGCGGTGATCCATTGAGGCTTACGATCTTCCTTGTGGCGGATGGTCACCTTGTCGGCCCAGATCCGGGTGCTGCCCTGGGTAATCTCGACCTTGCCAGAATAGGTGCTGGTCTTTTGGCCGTCGTCGATCTCGGCGGCATCGGCCTCGACCTGAATCGGTTGATCGCGATCAGCATCCAGTCCCCAGACGGGGGTTATCCCCCATCCCCCCATCCACCCCAAGAGAAAAACCAGGCGGCTAAGGGTTCTTGACATCATACCGGCCTCGCACCTGATTGAGCAATTTAAGACGCATCGGTTCTCCAAACCAGAGTTGCATACCAAAGCCCGTCACCCAATCGTCCGTGCTGTGGGCAAAGACAAATTCATCGGTTTCGGCGTAGTCATTCGGGGTTTCCACACGCACTTCCCGGGTTCGCACATGGAAAGGACGAAGGGCCGGGCCAGCCTCCCGATCCATGGTCACCTCGCCGTGGAGCAGCATCATATCACCCTCGCTCCCGATCCAGGCGGTTTCGGAATGGATCACCCAGGGGGGATGACCTTGCGAAAAAACCGTCAGCACAGGGGCCGTCAACTCGGTACTGTCGTCATCCGGATAATGGGTGAGCGAGGTCGCCAGCAGGTGGCGGCTTGGCAGACCTTCCTGGCCCAGCAAAGTGACCTGGATGCCATAGGCGGTCTGGTCGGGAACATGCGCCCGGTCACCCGAATGCCGTTCCGGCGTGGATCGTTCCTGCAACCACCAGGTGGCTGCGGCCAGAAGGCTCAACCCCAAAAGGGTCATCCCAAACCCACGCATGGTCAGACCTTCAAGATGTCAGATAACCACTCAGGAGCGCGTCCAGCTGGCCCCGAGCGGCCAGCAACAACTCGCAAACCTCCCGGACCGCTCCGCGTCCGCCACCGGCCCGGGTTTGCCAATGGGCCCGCTCAATCACCCAGGGATGGGCATCAGCGACGGCAATGCCCAGACCCACCTGGGTCAACACCGGCAGATCCACCACATCATCTCCGACATAGGCAATCTCGCCATCCGTCAGCCCGAGACGCTGTTTCATCGTCTCGTAGGCCGGGCGCTTGTCCCGCTGACCCTGGAAAACCTCGCGGACACCCAGGGCTTCCATGCGAATCCGCACCACTTCGGAGGTTCGCCCGGTAATCACGCCAATCTCCACGCCCGCCTGCCGGAGCATCACCATGCCGTGGCCATCCCGGGAGTGAAAAGCTTTGTATTCCTGACCATTATCTCCCAGAAACAGGCTACCATCGGTGAGTACGCCATCGACATCGAAAATCACCAGGCGGATCACTGCGGCCTTGCGCCACACAGCCTCCGGGACAGTGTTCTGCTTCATGATACGATTGCCAATATTTGATGCTCGGAGAGTCGATTGTAGGGTGTGGCGATCCGGCAGTCGAGCGCACTTTCATGAACCTTGCCCCGGTTTTTCGCGAGACCCATGGAATTCTCCGAGCTATTGGATTGGATGGTGCGACGAAACGAGTCGCATGTGGCTTGATGATGACCGTGACATGACAGTTGGTTTTGAATGGTGAATCTGGAATTCCTGCGTTCGCTGCGCTTTCGCATGCTGTTGGGCAGTCTGCTCTTGATGCTGGCGTTGTTTGCCTTGGTAACTGTCAACACAACCCAGGTCTTGCACACTGTTGCCAAGGAACACCTGGATGCGAGCGTTCGTCAGATTTCACAGACTCTCAATCTCGCCATTACACCCAACACCACACGCGAGGGCCTAAAGACCCTGAACGCTTACTTCCAAGAGCTGGTTTCCGGCAATGAGACGGGAATCGTCTATCTGGCCATTGCCGGGGAACGGGGACATATCATCATCAAAACGGCTTCGACCCCGGATCCCTTGCCCGTGACGGGGGAAGATCTCAGCGAACAGCTACAAACGGGGGTTGTCCATGTCAGCCAACCCATCCTGATTGGCGAATCCGGGGTGGGTACCCTGCATTTTGGACTGGCGACCGAGCTATATCGTAGCGCTATCAATCGCATTGTTCAGGAAAATGCCCAACTGCTGGTGTTTACCATGTTGAGTGTCATGGCGACGCTTTTATGGGTGCATATCCGCATCAATCAACGTGTGACCCGTCTGATGCAGGCTAGTCTGGCGCTGGCCCACGGTCACTATTCCCTCCGCGCCCCGGAGGGAGGTCATGACGAGCTGTCGCGGCTGGCACAACGTTTCAACTTGATGGCGGATGCTGTGCGGGAACGGGTGGAGGCTCTGGAGTGCCGCCGGGCGGAGATCCGGGAACTGAATCTCAACCTGGAAAAGCGCGTCGAGGAACGTACCCTGGAGTTGGCGGAAACCGTCGAGCGTTTGAAAAAAACCCAGGAAAGCCTGGTGCAATCCGAGAAACTGGC
>JBAXSA010000182.1:0-5849 GCA_037130945.1 Pseudomonadota bacterium
GTTCGGGTACGGATTGAAGCGGTACGCGATGCCCGTCCCGAGGATGTGGCGGGTGTGCTACCCTATCCTGCGGCAGGCCGTGCCTAGTAAATAATAAAAACCGGCCCTAACAACCAGAGGATTTTTGATGATCGACACTCAGTGTTTACGCGAGATGTTTTCGGAAGACCTGAACGACGATGAGTTGCAGGTTCTCGCCGAAATCGTGACGATCCGGCAGCTGGCCGATGATGAAGTCTTGATCCGGGAGGGCGAGGTCGACCACTCCCTGCACGGTGTGATATCGGGTGCCCTGGGTGTGGAAAAGATGACTGGGGGTAACGATAAGCTGACCCTGCATGTGCTACGCCGGTGCGATCTGGCCGGGGGAATGGGTTTTGTGGATGGCATGCCTCACACGGCCACCTTGCGGGCGATTGGACCAACCCAGATTATGACGCTCGAACGGGAACGCATGGAGTCGTTTGTGGTGAGTCACCCCATCCTGGTTTATCACATTATGCGAACCATCATCCGAAAGGTTCATCACATCCTGCGCAGCATGAATTTCCAGTACATGGAACTCACCAACTATATTACCCATCAACACGGTCGCTATTGACCCCATGCCCATTTTCCTTCACCCCTAGCTCATGGCGTTGTGTTTGCGGTGGCAGCGTCCGGAGCCCCTCTGGGGTGAGGGAAAGTTTGCATAACGTCAATCACCTCATCGTTTCTTGATACTGCTGCCCGCCGTGGCCTTTTTTTGGGGGGGCGTTCATCGTGACACTGGCGATCCTCATTCTGGCAGCGGGCCGGGGCACCCGGATGCATTCGGATCTCCCCAAAGTACTCCACCCTTTGGCCGGGCGTCCGCTACTGGCCCATGTCCTTGCTACCGCAGCCTCGCTCAATCCGGCTCAGACGGTCGTTGTCGCGGGTCACGGCATGGATCGGGTGCGGGCCGCCTGCCCGGAGCCCTCCCTGACCTGGGTGGAACAGTCTCCCCAACGCGGCACCGGTCATGCGGTGCAACAGGCCATGCCAAGCCTGGATGCGGCCATTGATCGGATACTCGTCCTCTATGGCGACGTGCCCCGGGTGCCGCTCGTCACCCTTCAACAGCTACTAAAAAAATCCGAAGGGGCCGCCTTGGGCCTGCTCACCGCCGAGGTGGCCGATCCGATTGGCTATGGCCGCATCCTGCGCGACACCGGGTACCAGGTGATGGGCATCGTCGAGGAACGGGATGCTTCACCCGATCAACGGCTTATCCGCGAGATCAACACCGGTTTTCTGATCGCGGATCGTCATGCCTTGGCGGCTTGGCTGGCTCGCCTTCAACCCAATAACACCCAAGGCGAATACTATCTCACCGATATTGTCGCCCTCGCAGCCAGCGCGGATCAAACCATCGAGACGCTGTGCGTGGCGGATTCGCCCGTCCTCTCGGGCGTCAACGACCGTCGTCAGCTGGCGCGATTGGAACGCCATTACCAGCAAAGCCTCGCGGAAGAGTGGCTGTTGGCTGGTGTCACCCTGCTCGATCCGGCACGTCTTGATATTCGCGGCGAGCTGGTCGCGGGACGGGATGTGGTGATTGACGTCAATGTCGTGATCGAGGGCCGGGTGTGTTTGGGGGATCGGGTGCGGATTGGCGCACATTGTGTTCTGCAAGATTGCGAGATCGGTGCCGATACCTGTGTCGAACCTTTTTCGCTGATCGAGAAAAGCCGCATCGGTGCCCACGCCCGAATCGGCCCCTATGCCCGGATACGCCCCGAATCTTCCCTGGGCGATGGTGTTCACATTGGCAATTTTGTCGAGATCAAAAAGACCATCGTAGGGGAGGGGAGCAAGATCAACCATCTGAGCTACATCGGCGATGCCCAGATTGGCCAGCGGGTCAATATCGGCGCCGGCACCATCACCTGCAATTACGATGGTGCCCACAAGCACCACACCGAGATTGGCGACGAGGCGTTTATTGGCTCCGACACCCAGCTGGTGGCACCCGTCAGGGTAGGGGAGGGGGCCACGATTGGTGCGGGTTCGACCATCACCCACGACGCCCCGCCCGGCCAGTTGACCCTGAGCCGTGCCCGCCAGACTACGGTGACCGGCTGGCGGCGGCCGGTCAAAAAAACCAAGACAACCGAAAAGACAACCGAAGGTTCCTGAGATGTGCGGCATTGTGGGCGCGGTGGCGGAGCGAGAGGTCGGCGCGATCCTCCTGGAAGGATTAAGGCGGCTGGAATATCGGGGCTACGACTCGGCGGGAATGGCCATCGTTGGCCGGAATGGCGTTTTGCGGTGCGAGCGCGCACTCGGCAAGGTCAAGGCTCTGGAGGACAGGCTGGCGACCCATCCGCTATCCGGCACGACCGGCATTGCCCACACCCGTTGGGCCACCCACGGCGAGCCCGCCACTCGCAATGCCCATCCCCACCTGAGCCGGGCTCGGGTGGCGCTGGTTCATAACGGGATCATCGAAAACCATGTCGCGCTGCGCCAGGAATTGGAAGCGGATAGGTACGAATTCACCTCCGAGACCGACACCGAGGTGCTGGCCCATCTGGTTCACCGCGATCTGGAGGCGGGTCTGGCACTCCCCGAGGCGGTTCGCCAGACCCTCGGCCGGGTGCGGGGAGCCTATGCCGTCGCCGTAATCGACCAGGACGACCCAGGACGTTTGGTGGTCAGCCGTCATGGCAGCCCCCTGGTGATCGGTCTGGGTTTTGGGGAGAATTTTTGCGCCTCGGATGTTCTGGCGCTCCTGCCGGTCACCCAGCGTTTTATCTTCCTGGAAGAAGGCGATCTTGCCGACATCTGGGCTGGCGGGGTAACAATTTGGGATCGCACCGGGCAGCCGGTGTCGCGTCCCGCCCGCAACACCACGCTGAGCCCCGAGGTAGCCGACAAGGGCATCTACCGGCACTATCTCATCAAGGAGATCCACGAACAGCCCCGGGCGGTCGCAGAAACTCTGGAAGGGCGTCTTGGCGAGACGGATTTTTTACCGGAACGGCTGGGACTACGGATCGTCGAATTGATCGAGCAGAGCCGCGTGGTGCATATCGTAGCCTGTGGTACCAGCTATCACGCTGGTTTGGTGGCGCGGGGCTGGATCGAGGGCATTGCCGGGGTACCCTGCGCAGTGGAATACGCCTCCGAGTTTCTGTACCGCCAACCGGTGGTCTCCGAAGGTACCCTGTTTTTGACCATTTCCCAATCCGGAGAGACCAAGGATACCCTGGCGGCCCTCCAGCGCGCCGCGAGCCTCGGCTATATCGGTACCCTGGCGATCTGCAATGTGGCGGAGAGTTCCCTGGCCCGCCAGGCGGACGCGGTCTTGTTGACCCATGCCGGGCCCGAGATGAGCGTGGCCTCCACCAAGGCCTTTACGACGCAATTGGTGGCGCTGTTTCTGGTGGTGTTGGCCCTGGCCCAGCGCCGTGGGGTGTCGCAGGCGGTGGTCAATGGCCATCAGGAGGCGCTCCGGGCGCTCTCGGGACAACTGGATGCGGTGTTGGGGCTCGACGAAGTGGTTGCGCGTCTGGCCGAACGATTTGTCTCCAAACAGCACACCCTGTTTCTAGGACGCGGTGAGTTTTATCCGATTGCCCTGGAAGGTGCCCTGAAACTCAAGGAGGTCTCTTACATCCATGCCGAAGCCTATGCCGCCGGTGAACTTAAGCACGGACCGCTGGCGCTGATCGACGAGCAAATGCCGGTGGTCGCGGTAGCCCCGAACGATCACCTGCTGGAAAAGCTGCGATCCAATCTCTCCGAGGTCAAGAGCCGGGGCGGACAACTGATTGTCTTTCAGGATGCCAGCATTGCCACCCTGACGGATGCCTCGGTGGTGATCCCGGTGCCTCACGTTCCCGGCCCCCTGGCACCGATTGTCTATGTCGTGCCCTTGCAGCTGTTGGCCTATCATGTCGCGGTACTCAAGGGCACCGATGTCGATCATCCTCGCAATCTGGCCAAATCCGTGACGGTGGAATAACAGTCTATTCAACCCTGGGCCATGATCTCACGGTTTGCTCATTTAGCACATGGGTTCGCAGAATTGCTTCAGGAAAATCAAAGAGTTACGCTACTAGCTAATTTGGGGAGTCATAGTATGGAATTAACCAATAATGCCAGAATCGCCGTGATTGGTGGTGGTCCCGCCGGTACTTTCTTCACCTATTTCCTGCTTGATCTAGCCCATCGGCTGGATCTGGAATTCCAAGTGGATATCTATGAACAAAAGCAATTTTCCGGACTGGGTGCAAAAGGGTGCAATCATTGTGGGGGCCTCATTTCAGAATCACTCATACAGGCCCTGGCTACCGATGGAATTAACATCCCCAGCAATATATTTCTTAGCACAATAGACCGCTATGTTCTTCATTCTGGGGAAGGGGATTTTGCGATCAAATCCGTTGTGGACGAGATGCGGATTGCTACGGTTTACCGAGGGGGAGGTCCCAAAAAAATGGGCACCGATGGCAGTAGTCTGCATTTATTACAGAGCTTTGACGGGTTCCTGCTTTCCCTGGCCGTTGCCAAGGGGGCCAGGCATATTCAAGAGCAGGTGATTGATATTGCGTACCAGGAGGGTTTCCCACAGGTCGCCACAAAAAGCGGGCGAACAGAAAGATATGATCTGTTGGTGGGGGCCATTGGTGTTAATGCCTCTGGCCCGGCTTTATTTCAAAAGGCAGGTTTCGGCTACAAGCCACCCAGGACTGTCCGAGCCTATATTATGGAATTGTACTTGGGAAAAGATCTGGTCAAACAATATACCGGTAATGCCATGCACATCCTGATGCTTGATCTACCGGGGGTCAAGCAAGCGGCGGTCATTCCAAAAAATAATTTTATGACAATCTGTTTGGTTGGTGAAAAAATCGCCAAGGAAGAAATTGAAAAATTCATGGAACATCCTAAAGTCAAAAAATTCATTCCCAATGACTTTAAACATAGTGAAATTTCTTGCCACTGCTTTCCAAAACTTGCCATTGGCGTACCCCGACATCCATTCAATGACCGGATAGTTCTTGTCGGTGACTGCTGTATTTCCCGGCTCTACAAGGATGGCATCGGATCCGCCTACCGGATGGCGCGTGCCTGCGCCTCGGTCGTAGTATTTCGTGGCATTTCCAAGCAGGATTTCAAAAAATATTATTGGCCAATCTGCATGGAAACTGCGGAAGATAATAGGATTGGCCACTTCATTTTTTGGCTGGCCGACTTTTTCAAGAAATCGAGATTTATTCAACATGTGGTTTTCTACCTGTTTCGCGAAAAAAGCGTCCTTAAACCATACCGGCACGCCATGTCTGAAAGAATTTGGAATGTTTTTACGGGTAGCTCTTCTTATAAAGACATTCTGTTTCGATTCGTACTCCCATTATCTATTTTAAGATTGACATCTGTATTTATCAAGGAACCTTCTGATATTACAGATGAGGAAATAAACCACTCTTTATGATTAGAGAAATGTTGCAATGTTTCAAATAAATAGCGATTCATTGATTGGAAAAATTCTCCAAGATGGAGAAGTTTTGTTCCGGGAAGGCGAACCGGGAAGATCCATGTTTATTGTTTTGGAAGGCAAATTGGAGGTTTACAAGCAGGATCCCCATTATGGTGAACTTCACCTAGAAACGATGGCGGCCGGTGATGTTGTCGGCATAACCTCCCTTTTTACCAAAAGGCCAAGATCGGTATCCGTCAGGGCGCTGGGTGCCGCCCGTGTGCTGACCATTGACAAGCGAGGACTCCTGAAGCGGATACAGGAAAATCCTTCGGTGGGTCTGCGCTTGTTTGAAAAATTGTCCACTCGGATCCTGGATCTTAACGAAAAAACAATTAGT
>JBAXSA010000183.1:0-5846 GCA_037130945.1 Pseudomonadota bacterium
GCAAAACAAGATCCGCCGCACCAATACCATTGCCCGCTAATCGTATTTTACAACCATCCTACCAGAGTTAGAGTCAGAGTCATTGACCGCCACGGTAAGTCCGTTTTTTGCGAAAAAAAATTTAAATTCCAATGAGTTACAAAAATGCGACCCAGAATTTCAGAGCTTGCGCGGAATCTTCCGCAAAGCCCTTTTCAGGGATTTCTGACTCGACTACGGAACCTGCCGACCGTCTGACGGGGCTGGCCAAACACTTACAGCGGCGGTTGGCTGAATATCAACCGCGTTGCGCACGTTTTCGCGGGGAACTCACGGTGATTATCGCCCCGGAATTTTTGTTGAAAGTGGCTCGGTGGTTGCGCGAGGACGATCTGTGTGATTTTTCCGAGTTGATGGATGTTTGTGGCGTGGACTACGCCCTTTACGGGCAGGGCGAGTGGGCAACCGAGTCCGCAGCCCATGGTGGGTTTGGGCGGGCGGTATCGAACACTGTCCCTGTTGCGACCGCTCAACCCATGGATGGCCGTTTCGCCGTGGTCTATCACCTGTTGTCGCTTCGCCATAATCAAAGATTGCGGCTTAAGGTTTTTACGCCAGGTGATCCACCCCTGGTGGCTTCGGTGGTGTCAATTTGGAACAATGCCAACTGGTATGAACGCGAAGTATTTGATCTGTATGGCATTCTATTCGATGGGCATCCTGATCTGAGACGTATTCTGACCGATTATGGTTTCGTGGGTCATCCTTTTCGTAAGGATTTTCCGCTCAGCGGCCATGTCGAGATGCGCTATGATCCCATGCAGCGACGGGTGGTGTACGAGCCCGTGAGTATAGATCCCCGGACACTGGTGCCACGGGTCATCCGTGAAGACAATCGGTATGCCGATGGAACGGTTACTCTGGGGCAGCGTGTGGTGGAGCGCCATTAGATGCCCGAGATCCGACACTTCACTTTGAATTTCGGCCCCCAACACCCGGCGGCCCACGGTGTGTTGCGGCTGATCCTCGAGATGGATGGCGAGGTCGTGCTGCGTGCAGATCCACACATTGGCCTCCTGCATCGCGGCACCGAAAAACTGGTTGAATCCAAGCCCTATAACCACAGCATCGGATACATGGATCGCCTGGATTACATGTCGATGACCTGCAACGAACATGGCTATGTGCTGGCCATCGAGAGACTGTTGGGTATCGAGGCACCGGTGCGAGCCCAATATATTCGCACCCTGTTTGATGAAATTACACGCATCCTGAATCATTTGCTGTGGCTGGGCACCCATGCCCTGGATGTGGGTGCCATGAGTATGTTTCTGTATTGCTTCCGGGAACGCGAAGATCTGATCGATTGTTACGAAGCCGTGTCTGGCTCCCGGATGCACGCGACCTACTACCGTCCCGGTGGTGTCCACCGGGATTTGCCGGATCGCATGCCGCGTTATGAGGAAAGTCCCTCGAAATGGCACAGTACCGAAGAGTTGCAGCGTCGCAATGCCAACCGTTCGGGGTCGCTGCTGGATTTTATAGAGGATTTTACCCACCGGTTTCCGGGTTATGTAGATGAATATGAAACCCTGTTGACCGACAACCGGATCTGGAAGCAGCGCACGGTCGGCATTGGGGTGGTCTCTCCGGAACGAGCCCAGCAGTTGGGGTTTTCCGGGCCGATGCTGCGAGGATCCGGCGTGGCCTGGGATCTTCGCAAAAAACAGCCTTACGCCGCGTATGACCAGGTTGATTTCGATATCCCGGTGGGACAAAACGGGGATTCTTACGACCGTTATCTGGTGCGCATCGAGGAACTACGTCAGTCGAACCACATCATTCGCCAGTGTGTGCAGTGGCTAAAAACCCATCCAGGCCAGGTGAGGATTGATGACCCCAAGATCGTGCCGCCGTCCCGGGAGACCATGAAGGCCGACATGGAAGCCCTGATTCACCATTTTAAGCTATTCACGGAGGGCTATTGTCCACCACCGGGCGAGGTCTATGCCGCTGTCGAGGCTCCCAAGGGTGAATTCGGGATTTATCTGGTTTCGGACGGTGCCAACAAGCCCTATCGGGTTAAAATCCGTGCCCCGGGTTTTGCCCACTTGGCGGCCCTGGATGAGATGGTGCGTGGCCATATGCTGGCGGATGTCGTCGCAGTGATTGGCACCCTGGATATCGTCTTTGGAGAGATTGACAGATAAGCATATGACTATCAGCGAAGCGTCTTCCCAGCCTGTTTCCGCCACGGGTGTCTTGTCGTCGCCGGTGGTATTGTCCGAGGCGGTTTGCCGTGAGATCGACCTGTGGGTGGCCAAGTACCCTGGCCCGTGGAAGCAGTCGGCGGTGATGGCCGCGTTGCGGATTGTGCAAGATGAAGATGAGCAAGGGGGCTGGTTGACGCATGCCCGTATGGATGCCGTCGCGGCCTATCTGGAGATGCCCGCGATTGCGGTATACGAGGTGGCCAGCTTTTATTCGATGTATGAATTAAAGCCGGTGGGACGCCACAAGATCTGTGTCTGTACCAACCTTTCCTGTATGCTTAACGGCTCGGATCGCGTCGTCGAACACTTGGAAAAGCGTACCGGCATACGCCTGGGTGAAACCACACCCGACCGGCGTTTCACCCTCAAGGCGGTGGAGTGCCTGGGGGCTTGTGCGGGGGCGCCGATGATGCAAATCGGGCGGCAGTACCATGAACACTTGACGCCCGAAAAGATCGACTCGATTTTGGATCGGCTGGATTAAGATGGCCAACGACGTTTGTTTTAAAACCCTTGCGCTGGATCGGCCCTGGTCGATTGACACCTATCGGGGTCAGGGGGGATATGAAGCTGTGCGACAGTGGCTTGGCGGCAAGGTACCCCCCCAAGGCATCATCGACGAGGTCAAGCGTTCCGGCCTCCGGGGACGTGGCGGTGCCGGGTTTCCCACGGGCGTCAAATGGAGTTTTATTCGTCGTGATAGTCCGGGTCAAAAATATCTGGTCTGTAATTCCGATGAAGGCGAACCTGGAACCTGCAAGGATCGCGACATCCTGCGCTACAATCCCCACGCCCTGGTGGAGGGCATGATTCTGGGGGGATACGCCATTGGTGCCACGGTCGGCTACAACTACATCCGCGGCGAGTTCTGGGAGCCCTATGAGCGTTTTGAAAACGCCCTTCAGGAGGCTCGGGCGGCGGGTTATCTGGGACAGGACATTCTGGGCTCGGGCTTTGATTTTGAACTGCATACCCATCTGGGTGCCGGAGCCTATATCTGTGGCGAGGAAACCGCCCTGATCGAGTCTCTCGAAGGAAAAAAGGGCCAACCGCGCCACAAACCGCCCTTTCCCGCACAGTGGGGACTTTACGGTCGGCCGACCATCATCAATAACACCGAAACCTTGGCCTCGATTCCTGATATTCTGCGGCGAGGGGGTGAGTGGTTCCGGACATTGGGAACCACAAACTCGGGTGGCTGTAAGCTCTTTTCGGTCACGGGTCATGTCAATCGGCCGGGCAATTACGAGGTACCTTTGGGCATTCCATTTCCGGAGCTGTTGGCCATGGCCGGTGGTGTCAGCGGCGGGCGTCAGCTCAAGGCGGTGATTCCGGGCGGCTCATCCGCTCCTGTATTACCAGCGGATGTCATGATGGGACTCACCATGGATTTTGACGCCATTGCCAAGGCCGGTTCCATGCTGGGATCGGGGGCAGTGATTGTGATCGATGACACCCAGTGCATGGTGCGGTTGCTGGATCGCATCGCCTATTTTTACTATGAGGAATCCTGTGGACAATGTACGCCCTGCCGGGAAGGAACGGGTTGGATGTACCGTGTGATTCATCGCATTGAAACGGGCCAGGGGCGTCCGGAAGACCTCGCCCTGCTACTGGATGTTGCTGCCAAAATTTCGGGCCGTACGATTTGCGCGCTAGGGGATGCCGCAGCCATGCCGGTGGCCGGTATGCTCAAGCATTTCCGCCAGGAGTTCGAGTCTCACATCGAACACAAGTGCTGCAGGTTGGGAGGACAGGCCTAGCCTGTAATCCAGCATGACCTCCAACAAGCTCGTTACCCTTGAAGTCAACGGCCAGCCCATTGAAGCGCCAGTGGGTTCGATGCTCATCGACGCCACCGACCGGGCGGGTATTTCCGTTCCCCGTTTCTGTTACCACAAGAAATTGTCAGTCGCGGCCAATTGCCGGATGTGTCTGGTGGAAGTGACGAATCTCGCCAAGCCCGTGCCGGCCTGCGCTACACCGGTGACCGCCGGTATGAAGGTCTTCACCCAATCCAAAATGGCCTTGGAGGCCCAAAAGGGAACCCTGGAGTTCCTGCTGATCAATCATCCCTTGGACTGCCCCATCTGCGATCAGGGGGGGGAATGCCAGTTGCAGGATGTGGCGATGGGGTATGGCATGGGACGCTCGCGGTTTGTCGAGGGCAAGCGCGTGGTGTCCGACCCCGACCTCGGGCCGCTGATTGCCACCGATATGACCCGTTGTATCCACTGTACCCGTTGCGTGCGGTTTGGCGAAGAAATCGCGGGCGTTCGTGAGCTGGGGGCGACGGGTCGCGGCGAACACACCCGAATTGGAACCTTTGTCCAGCGATCCGTCAATCATGAGTTATCCGGAAACGTCATCGACCTCTGTCCGGTCGGTGCCCTGACCTCCAAACCTTTTCGCTTTACCGCCCGAGCCTGGGAGTTGCAGCAGCGGGACGGTATTGCCCCGCACGATTCCCTGGGTTCCCATACCGCCCTCCATGTCCGGCGTAACCGCGTTCTGCGTGTGCATCCCCGAGGGTGCGAATCCCTCAATGAAACCTGGCTATCCGACCGGGATCGCTTTGGCTACGAGGGGATACAGACCCCTGACCGGGTGATGAATCCCCTTATCAAGGAGCAAGGGGTGTGGCGTGAGACGGATTGGCGCGAGGGCATCACCCTGACCGTGAAGGCCTTGACCGGGCAGTCCGTCGGGCGACTGGGGGCACTAGCGTCCCCGCAGGCTACCCTGGAAGAGTTGTATCTGCTGCAAAAGCTCGTGCGCGGTTTGGGCAGTCCTCACATCGATCATCGTGTTCGCCAAGGCGATTTCCGCATGGATAAGGTAGCCAGCGGCATCCCCTGGCTCGGCATGCGGGTGGCTGATCTGGAGTCCCTGGATGCTGTGCTGGTGGTGGGTTCGGACATTCGCAAGGAACATCCGCTATTGGCGCATCGCCTACGAAAAGCCGCGTTGCGAGGGGCTGCCGTCGCCTTCATCAACCCTTATGGACTGGATCTGGCCTTTACAGCCACGCAATGGGTGGACAGTCCGCAGGGCATGATGGTGCGATTGGCAACCCTCGCCAGCCTGTGGGGAGTCGCCAATCCGGATGGCCTGGGTGGTCTGATGGAACCCGCCCTGGCAGCCTTTGGGGAACGGTTCAAGACCGCTTCGACCAGGGCCATTTTGTTTGGCAATCTCGCGGTTGCCCATGCCGACTTCAGTGTCTTGTTGGCATTGGCAAGTGATATGAGTCAAGCCACCGGAGCGACTCTGGGTGTCATGCCCGAGACCGCCAATAACGTGGGAGCCTGGCTGGCTGGCGCAATCCCCCATCGGGGTTCTGCCCACAGGCCGGCCAAGCGCATTGGCCTGGATGCCCAAGGCATGATTCAGCGCCATCGGCCTGTCTACATTCTCTTCGGGTTGGAGCCCGGGCGGGATGGCTGGAATGCCTATGCGGAGTACAAGGCTCTGAAACAAGCCGGTCTCGTGTTGGCCTTTTCCGCTTACCGGAGTTCTATGCTGGAGGATGTTGCGCATATTATTTTGCCGATGGCCTGCTTTGCCGAGACAGAGGGTACCTTTGTCAACTGC
>JBAXSA010000184.1:0-5808 GCA_037130945.1 Pseudomonadota bacterium
CGAAAGCCGCATGATATCTAGATTTTGGCCCTGTCAGATTTCGGGAATGCACCCCTGAACCAGTGCCAGCGTGGCGGAATCACTCATTCCATAGGGAAATTTCATCGGGCACCTCCGGCCATTTGGTTTTTAATTTGTGCCATAATGGTAGTCCATTGGCTCTTCCCCCGCATCGATAACCACGTCCAAGGAAAAACCATGCTGATGAAAAAAGCCCTGATCACCGGTATCACAGGACAGGATGGATCTTTTCTTGCCGAATTATTGTTGACGAAAGGCTATCAGGTGTTTGGTTTGGCCCGGCGAGCCAGTTGGTTCCGGCCGCATTGTGCAAGCCACCTGGCAAATCAAATCGAAATACTGTTCGGTGATATGGCGGAAGGGGTAGACATCGCCTCAGCGGTTCAGGATGCCAAACCAGACGAAGTTTATAATTTGGCTTCACAATCCCGGCCAGGCGAATCTTGGGTGCGCGCACCTGAAACCTTGCAGATCAATGGTCTCGGAGCAGTACGACTGTTCGAAGCCATTCGCCATCACTGCCCGGCCTCGCGCGTGTATCACGCCTCTTCTTCGGAGATGTTTGGGTCGTTCACCGAGGCACCTCAAAACGAACGCACCCCCTTCAATCCGGTCAATCCTTATGCAGCGGCGAAGGTCTATGCCCACCAAATGGCCCGGATTTATCGTGAGAGTTATGGCCTGTATATCGCCACAGGTATTTTGTTCAATCATGAGAGTGAAAGGCGTCCGTTGAATTTTGTGACTCAGAAGATTGCTTATGGTGCAGCCTGCGCGGCACTGGGCATTCACCACTCCCCCGACTTGAATGAACGAGGGAATCCGGTCGTCAATCATGGAAAGCTGGCCTTGGGAAATCTTGAGATTGCCAGGGATTGGGGGCACGCTGCTGATTTTGTTCAGTCCATGTGGTGTATTCTGCAAGAAAACCAAGCCGACGATTTTGTCGTGGGAACTGGAAAACTACATACTCTGCGTGACCTGTGCGCAGTGGCTTATCACTATGTTGGCAAGGATTGGCGAGATCATGTGGTGAGCGATCCTGCGCTGATACGCCCGTTGGAAACCGGGCAAACTGTGGCAGATGCCTCAAAGGCCCAGACCGTTTTAGGCTGGAGACCCTCGGTGACATTTGCTGAGATGGTACAGAAAATGGTCTCCGCACAAATTCGATATTTGAGTCATCGGGCTGATATGCCGTCCGGATTGGCATGACGATAATTATGCCAATGTTTACATTGTTTTATACGAAAATCTTCCCTTGAAACATATGGATTAAGAATGTTTTCAGACCAGGCTCTTGTTAGGGATACTTCGCTTTTGTCTAATCAAGGTCTGGTACTCTACGATTGTCTATGTTTAAGAGGTGGTGCTGAGCAATTAACGCTGGAGCTAGTCAATGGCTTACCCAATACTCATTTGGGGTTTGGCTTTCGTAATCAGGACGCTTTCCCCAATCACGAGATCAGTCATCTTACATTTTTTGATCTTCACGCGGCCTCGAATATTCCAGGCTGGCGTATTCTAAAGGTTATGAGAGCCTTTGCCGACCGCTGTGCGTTTATCAATCATTATGATTGGGTCATATATAGTGGCTCTTACGCTCCGCTCGCGGTGCATTGGCATCCTCACGGCAAAAATATATATTATTGTCATACCATTCCTCGCTTTGCCTATGATCTGCGGAATTATTATATTGATAATATTCCACTACTATTGAGGCCGTTGCTACTGAAATTAATAGAGAATGTTAAGCGGCACTATGAGCCAGCCATTCGAAGCATGCAAATTGTTATTGCCAATTCCGAAAATGTCCGTCGCCGGCTTCGCCACTATCTGAATCGCGAAGCAACCGTTATTTACCCGCCAATTGATACTAAAGCATTTCGCTGGCAAAACCAGGGTGATTACTATCTCTCGTTGGCACGCCTAGAAGACTTCAAGCGAGTGGATCGAATAGTCGCGGCATTTAAGCGGATGCCGGACAAGAAATTAGTGGTGGCTTCCGGTGGCCAACAACTCGCCAAATTACAAAAAATTGCCGCTGATGCCCCCAATATCCGCTTCACCGGGTGGATAGACGAAGCGCAGTTGCAGCAACTGGTTGGTAACGCCATCGCTACGCTATATATCCCCATAGACGAAGATTTTGGCATGTCGCCAGTGGAATCCATGGCCGCTGGCAAACCCGTGATTGGCGTAGCCGAGGGTGGATTACTGGAAACGGTGATAAATGGCGAGACGGGTGTGCTGTTGCCAGAAAATCCCTATCCGGAACAGATTGTGGAAACCGTGCTGCAAATGACTCCAGAACGTGCGCAGAGCATGCGCACCGCCTGTGAGGCGCGGGCACAATTATTTTCGAAAGAAATCTTTTTGAAGCGGATGCGTGCTTTGATTGATGACAGAGAATAGAGTAGAGAACAGCGCGCTTGGCCTGCCCTTCGCCCGCAACAACCTGACCGCGTTATCCGAAGTGGTCAAGTCCGCCGTTCAGATGTACTTGAACAGCGACATCCCCTGCACCTGCGTGTAAGTCTTCTGAGCCGCCTCCAGAGCGACCTGGCTAAACTGAAAGCGGCTAATCGCCTCGACATAATCCAAATCCTGATCCTGGGAACGGGCGTTCTGGGCTGCGAGGTTGAAACTGTCGTGGATCTGATCTTGAGCATCGATGGCATTCAATCGCCCACCCACCTGGGTTCGCACGTCGTCGATGCGCTTCATGGCAGCGTCAATATCCGTGATGTAGTGACCCACATAGAGAGGATCACCCACTGTGGGGTTGGGATTGGCGTTGGTAGTAATTTTGTCGAGGGCCGCCGCAAAATTGTAGATTGTCCCAAAGACACTGCGGCTGGGATCGATACCAGGATTCACCGTGGGATCGGTGTCAATGGTCGTTGGCAGATTGACAAATAGGTCATAGCCATTATCGCCGTCGCTCATCTGGCGATTGTCGGCGATTGTCAGGGTGCGGTGCCCCTGATCGCCGCGGTAGGTATAGACGCCGTTGCCATCGTCTGTGAAGGCCGCCGGACTGGCCTGGCCTTGAAAACCCGCAAATAGGTAATCGCCGTTGCCGTCCTTGGTATTGGCCAAACCCAGGATTTCCCCGAGTCCCTGTCGTACCTCGCCGGCGATGGTCTGACGATCAATGGTGGTATTGGTGGCATTGCTGGCCTTGACCGCCAGTTCCCGCATCCTTTGCAACAGATTGGTGACGCCCCCGAGGGTCTGATCCTCCAGACTCAACCGGGTACGTGCAAACGCGATGTTTTTTTTGTATTGCGTCGTGTTGTCAATAGCCTGCGTGAGATCGAGAATTCGCGCCGCTGCGGGAGGATCATCGGCGGGTGACACCAGCCGCTGCCCGCTAGAAAGCTGCATCTGGGTTTTGAACAGCTTGAGCTGTTGATCTTGCATGCCGCGAGTCGAGGTGTCGTACATAACGGATGTGGAGAGACGAAACATAATGGGACTCCTTTAGCTCACGGCACCGATCAGTGTGGTAAACAGATTGCTGGCAATCTTGATGACCTGGGCCGAAGCCTGATAAGCCTGCTGAAAACGCATCAGATTGGCGGCTTCTTCGTCAAGATTCACACCAGACACCGAATCCCGAGCCTGCTGGGCTTGCTGCAGCATCGCATTTTGAGAGTCATAGTCGATTTTTGCATAACTGGTTTTTGAACCCACATCCGCGACCATTTGGGTGTTGGCCTCCTGATAGGTGGCGGTACCGCCGATCAGCCGCCTACTTTGCTGTAATCCGCTGAGCAGCAAGGCATTACGGTTATCCGATGGGGCCGTGGTAAAGTTGTTCTGGATGGTGAAGGTATCGGGCAAGGCGTCCTGGGGTGTACCAGTCAACTGCATGGTCAGGTTAAACAAAGGCAGGGTACCCGCCGGAGGGGGCACCGTGACCGTTGGATCGTATACCCGGAGAGAGACGGTCTTGCCACTTGGATCGGTGGCGGAATTATAGGCCAGGGTTTGCGGCCAAATAACGTGTCCTCCAACGCCATTGTTGACGATCGTGAATTTGGGGTCGCTCTGAACCGTAAAGGTATCGTTGGTGAGGGGGGTACCACTCAACTGTACACTCAGGGTGCGTAGGGGTACGACACCCGGTAGAGGGGGAAGCGTGGTTGCGGGGTCGTAGACCTGGATGGAAACGGTCTTGCCAGCGGCATCGATGACGGGATCATAGGCCAGAGTTTGCGGCCAGATAGCATGCCCCCCGGCGCTATTATTGGCGGTCGTGTACCCTGGAATCGCGGCATCGTAGGTCAGGACAATGGCATCCTTGGTCATATCGATGGGGGCGGTTTGGGGGGGCGCAATCGGCGATGGGCCTACCACACCAGTCCCAGCATTGGCACCCCCATTGACCACGACCATGTCACTGTAGGTGAGGGTGATGGCGTCGTTTGTCATATCAACCGGGGTGGTATTGACACCCGTGATTTGAGGCAAGCTCAACGCGCCATTCCCCGTGTTGGTGGCACCCTGAACCACGTTGATGGGACTGGCCGCCGCAATCTCCTCGGGGTTGCCGAGCGCAACATCCATCAAACCGGCCGCCCCGCGAGTCGGCTGAATCTCGAATGAATCCCCGGCATTGGGCGTCCCGTTGACCACAAAGCTGACCCCATCAAGGGTCACGTTACCGGTGACGGGATCCGTGGGGGGTGGCGTAAAAGTTTTGTGATCGGAAAGCCGGGTCAGGGTGTAATTGCTGCCATCGTAGGCTAGTTTGTAATCGCTCGTGGTGAGCTGATTGGTATCGGTGATCTGCCAATCGACCGTCCCGGTGCCGGTGTTGTTTTTGTTGACGATCCCCTGTCCGGTATTGATGGCGTTAAAAAACAGCCCGCCAATGTTGCCGCTCAGATCGACGCCAAGCTGATGCTGGGCATTCATATCGGCCACCAACCCTTGGGCCATACGGCCCAAGGCGTTTTGGGCAGGAACCAGCACCTCGTTCTGGACGCGCAGATAGCCGCCGATCTCGCCACCGGTCATTTGGCTGGAGGGGATCAACTGGCCTTTGGCGGTGCCATTGTTGTAGATAATTTCTCTTTGGGTTGGGTCATTGGCTGCGGGAACTACGCCCAGCGTATTGGCCTGGTTTCCCAGCACCAGCGACTGTCCTTGGCCCATGTAAACATTGATCGAGCCATCTTTTTGCGGGAGTGTCGAGACATTGGTGTAAGTGGACAGATTTTTGAGTAGCTGGTCTCGCTGATCGAGTAGATCGCTGGCACCTTGACCCGAACCCTGTCCCTGGGCGACCACGACCTGGGTATTGAGGCTGGCAATGCTCTTGGCCAACGCATTGACCTTTTCAACACCCGTGGTCAGCCCCTGATTGACCCGGGCTTGGGCGTCCACGAACTGGTTTTGCAGATAATCAAACCGATCCGACAGGCCTTTGGCATCGTCGAGCAACACCTGACGCGCCGGAATCGATGTGGGATTGGCTCCCACTCCATGCAGGGCATTGAAAAAATTCTGTAGGGTGCTGTCCAATCCCGTAGTCGGGTCGGCGAGCAGGTTGTCGATGCGGCTGGCCTGGACGGAATAGGTGTCGGTTTCGGAAGTAGTGGCCTGGGCATTGCGAAGCTGGCGCGTCAGATACTCGTCGTAAACCCTTTTAACCTCCAGGGTCTTGACCCCTGTGCCTTGCCAGGTGCCACCACTAAATTCGGGGGTTTGGGTACCAAAATCCGCACGCTGGCGGCTATAACTATCGGTATTGATATTGGCAATGTTATGACTGGT
>JBAXSA010000185.1:0-5796 GCA_037130945.1 Pseudomonadota bacterium
TCGAAGACCAGGTTCACCGGCAAGTCCTCCAGAGAGGCCACGACGGCGGATGTTGCGGGGGATGGGGAGGGTTTCATGGGAAGTTCCAGTATTTCGAGGGTGGCATCGGGTTTCAGATAGACGGGCCAGGCGAGATCATGCAGGGTCAGCAGGGCGCGCTCTCCGGTTTGATCCAGGGCATGCTCGATCCGGATGATATCGCCAGGCGCGATAGACTTCAGATCGGCGAGTGTCAGCAGAGTGTCTCCAAGGCGGAGGCCGAGGTCAAAGGGGATGATGCCGCACCAGGTCAGGAGTGGGGCGGGCGGCAAACGTTCCAGCCAGTCCGCGAGTTGCCCAGCCAGGTCTTGATTAGGGCAAATCAGGAGTCCTGGGGCCGGCAGTCCACCGTCCTCGGGCAGCCACTCCAGGGGTAACGCCATCCCTGGTGGCGGCGGGGCGGGCGCTGGTTGTATGCCGGTAATCTCGATGCGCTCACCGAGAAAAATCTCCCGGGCGTCCAGCCAACCGGCCAGGGCCATCTCCAAGAACAGGGGACGGATCTCGGGGTCGAGCGACGGATCCGGTGCCTCGTCGAACCAGGCCCCGAGCAGCCGGTTGGCCCAGACGGAGGAAAAACCCAGCCAAAGGGATCCAGCACCCACCCGGGCCGTCACGCCCAGCCACTCGCCGGGATCGGGCCGGAGCGGAAACTGGAGGTGCCAGCGTTGTAGCCCCAGACCCAGGGAAAACACCCCATTGCGGCTGCTGGCCCGATTGATCAGGGCGAGATGGCTGGCTTCCAGACGGGGCAGGAACAGGGGGGTGGGCATCAGGGTAAGGTTCAAATTTGCCTTCGACTGTTCGACAGGCTCACCGCTCAGGGCGAACGGTGAGGCAAATGTGTAAGATACCGAGCTTCCGACTCCGTGAAGGTGTCGAAGTCGTCACCGAATTCGCTACACCACCAAACTTCAAGATCGTTTCCATATTTGTCTCTCAGGGTTTTGTGGGTTTCCGTTTGCAAGGCCGAGTATAGCCGAATAGGGGTTATCCGGTAAGCGCCTGGGCATGCAAAACATGCCCGCCCTTGGCTTTAATATATCCTCTCAGATTGGCATAGGTACCACGGCTATGAACGTCCGCCCCGCCCTCCAACCAGGCCAACGGGTTCAGGTTCGCCAACGCCACTATCTTGTTGAAGACGTGGTTCCGCCACCAGTAGCAGGCCATGCCACGCGGGTCAGTCTGTCGTGTCTGGATGACGATGCCCAAAGCCAGCCGTTGCAGGTGTTGTGGGAACACGAACTGGATGCCGAAATCCTTACTGCCGAATCCTGGGGCACGCTCGGTCAGCGTGGCTTTGATCCCGCCGAGCGTTTTGCGGCCTATTGGCATACCTGGCACTGGTTCAGTTTGATTATATTAAAAAATCATTTATAATCAAAGTATTGAGTGGTTATTCGTGCGCGATAAAAAACACCTTCCAAGCCACGGACCTAGATGGATACAGGGTTCCTGGCTATACAATGGTCTTCTTGTGGGAATCTTTATGATTGCAACTAATTGAAATTAAATAATTATTCTATTTAATCCAACTGAACCAGTGCCAGACAGTCTGGATTTGACTCAATTATACCCGAATTCCTGGGTATGCCTTAACATACTGGCTTCAATGGTTTTCTGGCAGCGCTCTGAATCGCTGGCCTGGCGCAAGATCAGGTGGCAGGCAAGGGTTCCTCGCGCACCCTCACTGTAAGACGCGAAAGACACACCAATGCGCCGTCTTGGGTGTGTATTCGGATTTCCCAGACATGCAGGGTCTTGCCCAGGTGAATGGCAGTCGTCCGCCCAATGACGAAACCCTCCCGGGCGGGGCGCAAATGGCTGGCGCTGACTTCGATGCCGAGACACTGGCGACCCCCCGACACAAACATGGAGGCAACACTGCCGAGTGACTCAGCGAGTACCACCGAGGCACCGCCGTGCAGGCAACCGGAGGGCTGTACCGTCCGGGCGTCGATCGGCATCGTGGCCTCCAGATAGTCGTTACCCACCTCTCGAAACCGGATTCCAAGAGACTCATGGATCGTGCTGCCGTTCAGGGCGTTGATTTGTTCAGGCGTGGGCCGGATTTTCCAGATCATGGGAATTTCCCCCATGTCCCTCCCGCCGGGGGGAGGGGCATGGTCAAGGTCGTTAGGCAATATAGCGTTCCCGCCAGCGGCGGGCCGAGTAGTAGACGCTGACTGGAAAGTACAGCATATGAAAAAGATAGGTGTATGGCAGCAGGAGAACCAGGGTTACGCCAATCACCGCGTGCAGGTAGACCATGCCCGAAACAATATCGAGCCGCGAGAGTATCTCAGTCCAGATTATTGAGTACACCAGAAATGTCACCAGCAAGTGAGAGGGCTTGAACATGCCCTTGGTGCGGACATTTCTCGCCGCCTTATCGAGATCCCGCACGATCGCACCACCACGGCCCAGCAGATGGGTGAATAGGATCAGCGAATTCCCCAGGAGAGCGCTGACCACTACCACCCAGGTCACCGCCCGGAAGGTTCCAGCCAGTGATCCAAATAAAAACTCCGATTGTAGGGGTTCCCCATTGCCAGCAATGATCGCGATGATATTGCTGTACGAAAAATTCTGGGAAACCGAGACACCGAGATTGACATCCGGTACGGGAAAGCCCAAGGCAATATACCAACCCATCAACAGGGCACTCAGGGCATAACCTGCCGCGATGGTGATGATTCCCATATGGTAAAAAACAATTCCAGTCACGAGAATTGGGTTAGCACGGACGTTGAATCGCATAACAGGATAGGACAGCATATTCCAGATCGCCGTCAACCAATCCATTTTTGGGGGGGCATCGAGGAGGTTCTTGGCCAGGCCAGGATAGCGTGGCCGCGAAAGACGGATCACATGAAGACCCACCCTATAAACGATCCCCGCCATTGCAATCAAAAGGGCAATGGGCGCATAAACATCGAGAAGGGGAATGAGCGCATGCATCGGGGTATCTCCCTAGTTGACCATCTTGGAAACAGAACGGTTCGAGTCGGCAACTCGCGTCATATGAGGGCGAATCGACCCCGTGAGCCCATCGGTTACGGGATGGGTATTAATTGTCTTTGGCATTGTTATTTCGTGAACAACGCTATCGAAATATTTCCAAAAATCGGGATGCTCATAGGCGTAGTTGTTGATATTCGGATCCTTTCGCAGTTTTTCAAGCATCGCGGGTAATTCGGGATCGTGCTTCATTTCGTTCAGCATCGATGACAGCGAACAGACTCTTGCCTGGTCGCCGAGACGCGTGAGAACGGCGGGGGTGCGGACGCGATCAGTCTCCCCTCGACTTTCCAGCGCTTTCATCATGGCATCATAAACAATCTCAAAAAACATTCTGGCCTTACGCTTCTGCGGCGTCGCCTGCTTGTAATACTCCGTGGTGTCCTTCATGCCCAGATAACAGACGGCGCAAGGCGTCGTCACCAACTCGGCACCCGTATCCTCGATCTGTTTGGCCTTGAGACGGGAAACCTTGCGCCGCAAATCGGTCTGTTCGGGTAAACGCATGCCCCCGGCCCCGCAATTGCAGCAGTAATTCTGTTCCTTATTGGGAGTCATCTCGCGAAAATCCTTGACAAGGACATTGAGCATCTCACGATATTTATCCCCCAGTCCCGAGAGGCGGACGACATAACAAGGGTCGTGGAAGGTCACTGATTGATCGATTTTCTTGACGGGCAGTTTGCCGTTATTGATACATTCATGAATGATGGTATCGATCGATATGACCGGGAACTTGAACGGTCGTCCGAGGGTTTCTTCAGCATCAAAGTACATCGTGCGTTCATCACAACCGCATTCTGCGACGACGACATCCTTGACACCAAGTTTTTCGGCAACCGCTTCCCATTCAAGCAGTAATTGCCTCGAGAGTTCGTGGTGGACGGCAATATGATCGACCTCGGTGCCCGTATCGGTGACGTCACTTGAAACCGTATAATCCACACCCGCGACATTGAGAATCTTGATCAAATTGATACCCAATTCGGGAATCTTGGTATTACCCGCCGCCGGACATACAAACAGATGCTCGGCACCCTTCACATCCACCGGTACTTCCACCCCTTCATAATCCAGCAACAGGGCGGGTCTGATAAAGACATCCTTGCGGCTGAGACCAAAGGAATGTCGCTTGTCGCGCGTATTGTCGACAATGGCCTTGATCGTTGGATTTTCGAGAGAAAGGCCTGATTCCATATAGGCGGCACGCGCGGCGCGGAAGATTCGGCGATTAGAAATACCCACGGGACATGCCAGGGTGCAGCGTCCGCACAGGGTACACTTAAAGTATTGATCCATGTGTCCCCGCAGATCCTCCACCGTTGGTGCCTGCTGAAAACCCAGTACGGTTTTTAGTCGACCCAGAGGGGTATAGGCGTGCCAAACATCACGAATGAAATCGGCGCGCACCTTGGGGTGCATTCGTTCATCACCCGTCTCCAGATACCAGGCACAAGCCTGACCACATTGGTTACAGCCCAGACAGCCCTCGATGTTAAGGGCGATGTCCTCCGCGTTAAACCATTTGTCAAGCGTGTTAACAAAGGTCTGCATCTGTTGGTTCATTGTCGTCACTCCTCGGGGTGGGAAAACCCGCATATCGACCTTTTAAAGTTGACTCGCTCAGTCAAAATGGGTTCGGCGGGACACTGCACAAATGATACGAGTCGGCTCTCGCTGTGCTGGCGCATTATCACGCTTTAAACCGTGGAGTTGTCCAATTAAAAAAATTCAACAACGGGTATTTAAGTAAAATCAGTTATTAGAATCTTTTATAACATTGGGAGGTACGATGAAATATATATGGGACAATCAGTCATATTCCATTTTACGGTCGCTATATCATGAATTCGATCATACATTGATTTAGGCGCGGCGTGTTGAAACTGGAGATAGCAGAATGTGCTGGATTATCTAATCTAGTCATGACAATGAAGACAGGGAATAAACAGGGAATCAAGAAGACTATCCAAACATGATTTCAATCCACGATTTTATAGTTTTATAATGGATTGATACTCGATGATTGGTTTGAATACAAAAACGACTGACATCTTGTTGGCGTTTCATACAGCGGAATAGTTGCTAATTCAAGAATCATAACTAATTGTTTATTTTTTGTAAATCAATTAGTTAATTGATTGATTGCTTGATTAATTGATATGAATCTGGCGAGAAATATCACCAGGTCAGTAACAGGCACTTGGCGCACACAAAATACGGGCACGGCAACGCCGGCACGGAGGGGATCGCCAGGATGAAAAGTCGTGGAAACGAAGCCGGTCTCCACCACTAGGGTGGCAGCAATCCGGTAAAGGGACGATGGGGAAAAAAGGCAAAAACCCGAACACTCTAGGCACCCAGAGTACTCGGCAAGCTAAAAAAAACAACACCAAACTGCCACGCCCATGATTCTATGGGTGAGACTTAAAAAACGAAGAGAATCTCCGTACTTTGGTCAATGGCAGTAAAAAACAGTAAAAAAACAAACACCACTCAATCACGGATATGAATTCACCTTTCCACACTCCCCCATAAAGATAAAACACAAAATAAAGCGAAACCCATTAACTAATTTACAATCAACGGGTTGCAAAAAAAATTACGAGAAAAAATAGCGGAGCCCTATGATCCTCGGCCTAAAAGAGAAGCTGACCACGGTCCTAATAGACCGGGGGCTTATCAAGGAATCCGATTTGGTGATCTTATTGATCTCGGACGCCGCTCAAGTCG
>JBAXSA010000186.1:0-5778 GCA_037130945.1 Pseudomonadota bacterium
GTTGGAAATCGCCAAACATCTGGATCAAGGGAAGGTGTTGATTTTCAAAAAAAGGGTATGACTACCTGTGGAATGGGATTAGGTGACGATGAGTCTAGAAAACAAGACTATTTTGATAACTGGGGGAACCGGTTCCTTCGGACAAAAATTCGCGGAGCTATTACTGGATCATTACCATCCTCGCCGCCTCATTGTTTTTAGTAGGGATGAGCTGAAGCAGCATGACATGCGTATGCGCATCCCGGATCCGCGCCTGACCTTCTTCATCGGGGATGTGCGTGAGCGCGACCGCCTGTACCGCGCCTTCCAGGCTGATGTAGACGTAGTGGTACACGCGGCAGCGCTGAAACAAGTCCCTGCCTGCGAATATAATCCATTCGAGGCGGTCAAGACCAACATCATAGGGGCGCAAAACATCATCGACGCCGCCATTGACTGCCGCGTCCCCAAGGTGATTGCTCTGTCCACCGACAAGGCGGTTTGTCCCATCAATCTGTACGGGGCAACCAAGCTCTGTGCCGAGAAGCTATTCGTGCAGGGCAACGCCTATGCGGGCGGCCGGGCGACAAGATTTAGCTGCGTGCGTTACGGTAACGTAGTGGGTAGCCGTGGCAGTGTAATACCCTTATTTCTTCAACAACGCCAAAACGGCACCGTGACGGTGACCGACCAGCGCATGACTCGCTTTTGGATCACCTTGGAACAGGGGGTAGAGTTTGTCATACGCTGCATTGGGCTGATGCGAAGGGGTGAGGTGTTCGTGCCACGCATCCCCAGTATGGGCATCATGGATCTGGTACAGGCCATCGCCCCCAACTGCCAGGTTCATTACACAGGCATACGTCCCGGGGAGAAGCTGCACGAGTGTTTGATATCCCCGGATGAAGCTCGCCATGCCTATGCGCTGGAGGATATGTACGTCATCCAGCCCGAATCTTCCTGGTGGCACAAAGACACCCCGGAGCTGGGTCAACCCTTATCCGAGGGCTTTGCCTACACGAGCGACAACAATGATCGGTGGCTGAGCGTGGATGATCTTTGTACCATGTTGGTGACCCAATAACATGGCGCTGCTCGCGATGGAGGGAGGCCAGCCGATTCGGCATGAGCTGTTGCCTTATGGCCATCATTGGATAAGCGATGAGGATGTTGCAAGCGTAGTGTCGTCGTTGCGTTCCAACTGGCTCACCACTGGGCCCTGTGTTGCCGAACTGGAACAGGCCTTTGCAGACGTTGCGGGGACGCGTGAAGCCGTGGCGGTCAGCAGCGGGACTGCCGCCTTGCACTGTGTTATGGCCGCCTTGGGTGTTGGGCCAGGGGATGAGGTGATCGTGCCTGCACTGACCTTTGTCGCTACAGCCAATGCCATAGTGTTTCAGGGTGCGCAACCGGTCTTCGCAGACGTGGAGTCCGATACCCTCCTAATCGACCCTGCCGCAGCCGAGGCGTTGGTGACGCCGCGCACCCGCGCCATTATTGCCGTGGACTATGCCGGTCAGCCCTGCGACTATGGGCGTCTGCGTCAGATCGCCAGTCACCATGGTCTGGCTCTAATTGCTGACGCCTGCCACAGTCTGGGTGGTCATGAGCATGGCCGAGTGGTTGGAGGGCTCGCCGACCTCAGTACCTTCAGCTTACACCCTGTGAAAGCGATTGCCGCAGGCGAGGGCGGTATGGTCAGTTGTGATGATCCAGCACTCGCAGCGCGCATGCGGCGCTTTCGCAATCATGGCATTGACAGCGATCTGCGCCAGCGTGAGCAGCGCGGTTCCTGGTACTACGAGATGATGGAATTGGGTTACAACTACCGGCTAAGCGATATTCAATGCGCGCTCGCACTGAGCCAGTTACAACGGCTTAGGGTATTTGTCGCACGGCGCCAAGCGTTGGCCACCCGTTATGATCGCGATCTCGATGCGCTGCCAGGGCTACAGCCGCTAGCCCGTCGCCCCGGTTGTGGGCATGCCTACCACCTGTATGTGGTGCAATTGGTGTTGGAACGGCTCCGGGCTGATCGTGGCACGATATTACAGGCGCTGCGTGCCGAGGGCATCGGCGTGAACGTACACTATCTACCGGTATACCTGCATCCATTCTATCGTAAGCATTTCGGCACCGAGCCAGGGCTATGCCCAGTGGCAGAGGCCGCCTATGAGCGCCTCCTCACACTACCCCTGTTTCCCGCGATGAGCGATGTCGACGCCGCAGATGTGTGTATGGCATGTGCCAAGGTGTTGGGTGCGTTCGAGGTGCCAGTGGGCTGATATGAACCAGACTACTGACCAGATGCAGACTTGGGCCGGGGACTTCGGTCGCGCCTATACCCATAGAAACAAGGCAACTCTCGACGAAATGGAGGCGTTGTATCTCAAAAACTTTGGCATCGGGCGACGCGCGCTCAACGAACATTTCCTGGGTACCCTGCCGCGCGACCTGCGCATCCTGGAGGTCGGTACCAATATCGGCAACCAGCTGCTATGTCTCCAGTCCATGGGTTTTGAGCAACTCACCGGCATCGAGTTGCAAACCTATGCCATTGATGAGGCCCGCAGCCGTACCGTCGGCATCGATTTCATTCAAGGCTCGGCACGAGCCTTGCCGTTTGACGACAACCATTTCGATTTGGTCTTCACCTCCGGCGTGTTGATCCACATCCATCCCATCGATCTCCCCACGGTCATGGGCGAGATTCACCGTTGCAGTCGCCGCTACGTCTGGGGTCTGGAGTACTGGGCCGAAACGATGACGGAGGTCAACTATCGCGACCATGCGGGGCTGTTGTGGAAGGCCGACTATGCCCGTTTGTATCGCGATCACTTCTCTGATTTATCGTTGATCCGTGAGGAAAATCTCAAGTATCTCGACAGCAACAACCGGGACAGTATGTTTCTGTTGGAAAAGTTGGAAAAGACAGGTGCCGCAGGATGAGTCGGCATGTTGTGGCCGCTATCCAGGCCCGGCTGGGTTCGACTCGCCTGCCGGGGAAGGTGTTGTTGCCCATCCTGGGAGAACCCATGATTGGCCGCATCATCGAACGGGTGCGCACAGCCCGGCGAGTCGCCGAGGTCGTTATCACCACGTCGGATCAGGCCTCCGATGACCGGCTTGCCCAGTATGCCAATGCGCAGGGGATCCCTTGCAGCCGTGGCCCCCTCGACGACTTGGTCGAGCGCCTCTGGCGAGCGGCGGCGCTGACCCAGGCCGACGTCCTGGTGCGCGTGTGGGGCGACTGTCCCTGTGTGGATCCCGAGATCATCGACCGCGCGGTGGCCCGTCTGAGCGCAGAGGATCTGGATTTCTGTCACACTTCGACGTTGACCGAGCGAACCTGTCCCTATGGCCTGGATATCGAGGTCTATCATCGTCGTTTGTTGAATGAACTCCGTACTGCGACGACTGACCCATTTTTTCGAGAATTTCCGGCAGAGTATGTCCAAAAACACCACGAGCGTTTGCGTACTGCCCTGATTTGCTGCGACCAGCCGCTCTCCCATCTCTATGTCACGGTGGACTATCCCGAAGATCTGGAAGCAGTCCGGCAAATCTACGCCCGGATCTACGATTCAGACAAACCCTTTGGCTATCGCGACTTGGCCCGGCTTCTGGCGGCTGAACCCGCGCTCGGTGTCGGTCTGGGGCAGCTCTCACGCAATATCGAGTACCACCAAAAACGGGAGGCCCGGCAATGAACACGCCCTTCATCGCCGGACAACGTCTGTCCTTGAGGGGCATCACCCATACGGATCTACAAGGATCGATGTCGGAATGGGTCAACGACCGCGAAGTCACCCGCTACTTATTTCGCGGCGCTTACCCCTGTTCCCCGGAGCGGCTGGCACAGGAACACCAGATGCGCCTGAACGACAACACCAACCTGGAACTCGCGATCATTAGCACCCCTGAAGAGGTACACATCGGCATCGTCGGACTGCACGCGATCCATCCCATCGCCCGGGCCGCAGAGCTGCGTGTTCTCATTGGCGACAAGACTTACTGGAACCGAGGCTATGGTACCGAGGCGACACAGTTGACCCTGGCCTACGCCTTTGAACTGCTCAATCTGCACAAGGTTTACCTGGGAGTGAACGCCGCACATGTCGGCGCGGTGCGATCCTATGAGAAGGCCGGCTTCGTACGCGAGGGCCTGTTGCGCGATGAGATCTGGCGTAACGGCTGCTATTACGATGCGATACGCATGAGCATCCTGGTGTCCGAATATCGGCAGGTGCGGGATACATGGCCACTGGCGGACACGATCGCTCGGCAGTTTTCTCCTTGATCGCTCCCGGAATTATCCCCCGGGTCGCCATCATTGGCTGTGGCAATATCGGTTGCCGCTGGGAGGGTGAGTGCGACGCTGTGTGGACACATGCTGCGGCCTGGCAGGGTCTGGAAGTCGAACTGGCCGCCGTCGCCGAACCCGATCCCAAGCTTCGCTCGGCCTGTGCCAAACGCTATGGAATAGCGGCGCAATACGCAGATTGGTCAGAACTATTCGCCGCCGAGCGTATCGACATCCTGAGCCTCGCCACCCCCACCCCCCTGCGCCGGGCGGTGATCGAAGCCAGCCTGACCGCAGGCGTCCGCGCGCTGTGGTGCGAAAAGCCGTTGGCGACCACCCTGGCGGAGGCCATGGGGATCCGGGATGCCGTGAAGGCGGCGGGAGCCATCCTGGCGGTCAATTACCTGAGGCGCTGGGATCCGGGGATCGAACGATTGGCGGCCTGCGTGCGGGCGGGTGAGCTGGGTGAACCACGACAGGTCGTAGGGCGTTACACCAAAGGTCTGCTCAACAATGGTTCGCACCTTCTCGACCTGTTACAGATCTGTTTCGGCACACCGCAACGAATGCGGGTGCTGAGGGTTTGTGAGGACGATTATAGCCCGATGGATCCGACCCTGGACGTTCAGATCGAGTACGCAGGTGGCCACGGTACTTTCCCGGCCTACTTGCTGGGCACCGACCAACGCGACTACGCGCTATTCGAGTTGGATATTCTGGGTAGCTGCGGGCGTATCGAGCTGTGCCGAAGCGGTTGCGAACTTCGCCAGGCGCGCATTGGCCCTGACCCGAACTTTCCCGGTTATCAAATCCTGTACCCGCCCGAACCGGTGGCGGGTGCCTTACCACAGGCCATGCGACGCGCTGCTGCGGAGTTGTTGGCATTGTGGCGGGCCGGTGGTGGACAGCCGCGATGTACTGTGGACGACGGCGTTGCCGCCCTGCGCGTCGTTGAGACCCTGCGCCGCGCTCAGGCGACAAATTCCTGGCAATCCCTGGTGGAGCAGCAGATAGGCCCATGAGTTTACCCGCCATTCTCGGTGGTTCTCCCGTCCGAACCCAGCCATTCCCCAGTCGCCGAACCATGGGAGCGGAGGAACGTGCCGCAGTTCTCGAAGTCATGGACTCCGATGTGCTGTCCGCCTTCATCGGCGGTGCCGGGCCTCTTTTCCTGGGCGGCCCCAAGATCCGGGCCTTCGAGCAGGCCTGGGCTGAACGCTATGGTTTTCGCCATGCCGTCAGCGTCAACTCCTGGACTTCGGGGCTGGTGATGGCCATCGGGGCCGTGGGAATCGAGCCGGGTGATGAGGTGATCTGTTCGCCCTACACCATGTCCGCATCGGCGACCTGCGCTCTGTTCTATGGCGGTATTCCGGTCTTCGCCGACATTGACCCGGACACCTGCTGCCTCGATCCGAAGTCGGTCGCCACACGCATTACCGAACGCACCCGCGCCATCGTGGTCGTACACCTCTTTGGGCATCCGGCCGATATGG
>JBAXSA010000187.1:0-5766 GCA_037130945.1 Pseudomonadota bacterium
AAACGCCAGTCCCGACTGCCTTCCGTGAAATTGGCTTGGCTCGGGTTTTCGTGGTGCAAGGCTATTTCCTGAAATACCCGTGGCATACCCCAGTCTGCCATCATCGCCTGCGTTAACTGGTTGTGGTCAAACCCGAATTCGGCGCGCTCAAGGTTGGTTAGTCCGGTATCCGCGTTTGTCGCAACCGCGCCGAGGACGCGCGCATATTCCTGCGGGCGCGCCGTCGCCAGCGCCAGGGAGCCAATTTGCCCCAGTAATCCATTAATAAACACCTCTTCGGTTGACCCGATGCCACTGTGCAAAACCAGGTTTTGCGCGGTAATCGCCGCCAGCAACGAGTGTGACCAGAAGTCCTGATAATCGAACTCATGGCAGACCCCATTACGGTTGTTCTCAATTATTGAAAAGCCCAATACCAACTGCCTCACCGTATTCAAACCCAACATCGCGACCGCATCCGATACGGACGCTATGGGTCGCGTCCGGTACGCCACGCGCGCATTGGCCACCTTGATGACACGGCTGGTCAACGCCGGATCAGACTTGATCGCATGCGCGATCTCCTGGTTTGTCACATTATCTTTGCGGGTCAGCTGGATCACCTGCAAGGCGATACCTTTAGGGGAAGGCAAATGGCCGCCCGCCTTGATTTCCTCGAATTTCGAATGACTGATCATTTTCAAAAATTTTCGTTATGCGCTACACCGGGCAAGCATGTCATCCATTTCGCTTTCATGCAGCACCAGCAATTCCAGGTTCTTGCGTTCCACCTCCCGCTTGTAATAAAGCGTGCTGGCGCACCTGTTCAATGTTTCCATCAGCAGCTCGGGACGAATCGGTTTGATGACATAACCGTCGATACCGATATTGATGGCTCGGAGCAGATAGTCGGTTTCGTTATAGGCTGTGGTAAGAATAACCGGGGTGTCACGGTTGATCGTCTTGATGGCTCCGGCCATGGTCAATCCATCCCATTCCGGCATCTGTATATCGGATACCACCAGGTCGGGCATGTGTTGTTTGTAAGATTGCAGCCCTTGCAAGCCGTTTTCCGCCACCAACACTTCACCTGCAACACGGCGAAGTTTTCGCTCCATGAGTTGGCGAATGTCCCCGTCATCTTCCACATAGAGAATGCGCATACCCTTCAGCATGTTCCATCCTGCGGTCATTGGCAGACGACCTCCACCCGGTCGAGATAGTCCCCCAAATCGGTGATTCCCTGTTCGATAGCTGACAAATCTTGCGCCATGGCGTCAGACTCCAGTTTGCCGCCAATCTCTGAAATGCGGTCGAGGCCGTAGCCGCCGCCGCTGCCTTTCATGTTGTGGCCAAAGCCACGCAGGATTTCAAAATTCTTTTGTGCGATGGCGTCCCTCAACACACCCAGTTCGTTGCGGCGATTCTCCAGATAGTACGGGATAAGTTCGAACACATCTTCATCATCGATAGTGATGATGATTTTTTCATTATTGGCCATTTTATTGATCTCCAAGTTATCCTGTCATTCAGATGGCTTTGGTTGATGGATGGATTGCAAAACCTCAAGCAGCACTTTTTTCTTGATCGGCTTGGTCAGGTGTCCGTTACACCCCGCGTCGATGCTGCGCTGCTCATCTTCCTTGAGTGCGTGGGCAGTCAGGGCGATGATCATGGTCGGGGTGCGATCTTCCTCTTGCTCGATGCGGCGGATTTCCGCAGTGGCCTCGTAGCCGCCCATTTTCGGCATCTGTATATCCATTAGCACCACGTCGTAGCGGTTCGCGCGGAACTTTTCCAGCGCAATCAAGCCGTCTTCGGCCACGTCGAGACGGTGCGTTGTCTGTTTGAGAAACACATGAATCAACATCACATTGTCCTGATTGTCTTCGGCCAGCAGGATGTGCAGCCCGCCTTGCGTTGCCTGCGGGGCGGATGGGAGGGTTTCCGCCTTCTGTGCTTTCGGTGTAATTCGTTGAAGCTCGTGACCAATGGACTGGATCAGTTCGTGGCGCTTGATCGGTTTGAGCAGATAAGTCAGCGCAAGGTCTTTTGCGCGCTGGCGGTTTTTGGTCGTGTCATCGGAGGAAAGCATCGTGATCTTGAGTTCTTTCAGCGCGGTGTTGGCGCGAATAAGGGCGCTCAAGTCGAGGCCACCCATCTCGGGCATCTGGGAATCCACCAGAGCCAGGGCGAACGGCTTACCATTCACTGCAGCTTCTTCCAGCAGCGCAAGTGCCTGTTTGGCGGATTCCGCCTCAAAGACTTGCGCCCCCAGCGGCTGGAGATATTGCCGCACGATGATGCGGTTGATGGAGAAATCGTCCACCACCAAAACTTTGAGGTTGCGCAAATCTACCGGAGCACCGGTGCGCATCGGTTGGGCGGCTTGTGGCAGGCGCGCGGTGAAGTAGAATGTGGAGCCTTTTCCTTCCTGGCTGTCCACCCAGATTTTGCCGGCCATCAGGCCTACCAGACGGCGGGTGATGGTGAGGCCCAGACCGGTGCCGCCGAACCGGCGCGTGGTGCTGCTGTCCGCTTGAGAGAAGGCTTCGAAGATGCTTTCCTGTTTTTCGGCGGGAATGCCAATGCCGGTGTCTAAAACGGAAAATTGTAACATGTCCGGGCATCCATCGACAGGTCGCACGCCGATCACGATGGTTCCCTCGTGGGAGAATTTGATCGCATTGCCCACCAGATTGGTCAGGCATTGCTTGAGCCGCTTGGCGTCGCTGTGGACGAACTCGGGCGTGCCATGATTCAAATTCAAATCCAATACCAGCTCTACACCCTTGTCAAAGGCGCGCATGGCATGCAGGTCGATCAGTTCGTTGAGCGTTTGTTCGAGCGAAAAATCTTGCTTGTCCAGTTCCATTTGGCCGGCTTCAACCTTCGACAGATCGAGAATGTCGTTAATCAACTCCAGCAGGGTGTCGCCCGCATTCTGGAAAATGCCCACATACTTGCGCTGTTCGGGGCTAAGCTCGGTTTCGGACAGAATCTCCGCCATGCCGAGAATGGCATTCATGGGCGTGCGGATCTCATGGCTCATGTTGGCGAGGAATTCGCTTTTCGCCAGGCTGGCGATTTCGGCATCGCACCTGGCCTGGTGCAGGGCATTCTCGGCCTGTTTGCGTTCGGTGACGTCGCGAATAATTGCGGTGAAGAACTGGCCATCGGCGGCTTGCCATTGCGCCAGGGAGATATCCAACGGAAACTCGCTGCCGTCTTTGCGCAGTCCGGTAAGCTCGACGGTTTTGCCTATTACATGCGGCACTCCGCCAGCCACCACCCTCGCCAGCCCCTCGCTATGGAGATTGCGGAATCGTTCCGGCATCAGCATCGTCAGGGGCTGGCCGATAATCTCGGCCTCGGTATAGCCGAACAAGCGTTCCGCACCAGCATTCCAACCCGCGATGTTGCCAGCAACTGCACCAGTGATGATGGCATCGTTGGCCGACTGCGCTACCGCACGAAAATGCCGCTCGCTTTTCACTAATTTATCTTCCGCCTGCTTGCGGAAACGTAAGTAAATGATGCGCCACCCAACAAGCAGAAAAACTATCCCGCCGGATATGCCAAGCAACAAGAACACCCTCAGCCGTTCCTGATTCATCTCGACAATCTCGGGAAGCCGTCTGAAAACATGGACTTTTGCCTCTTTTTCTTTCAGCGTTCTGTCGGTCAGCACAAGCGGCTGGCTCTCTTCATCGAAACGATGCAACAATGCACCACCCCGGCCAGGCCAGGGATTGACGGTCAGCACCGGAAAATCCTCCCGCTTATAACGCGCCATTCGCTCTGCCTTGGAAAGCCCAGTTATTGCAGCGCCGGGAAGCGAACGCATTTCTAATTTCGCGTTACTGGCGAGAATAATCACGCCATACTCGTCAGTCATAAAGGCATCCGCCTGTTTGACGTGGTGCAACAGGGCGGGGATGTTGATCTTCACAGCCACCACGCCCATGATGCGCCCTTCATGGATGACCGGCGCACTGAAGAACAAACCGGGGATATTGGTCTTTTTCCCCATGGCATATTGGTATCCCTTCTTACCATCTATGGCCTCCCGAAAATACTCCCGATTGGCATAATTCGTTCCGACAAAGCTTTCCGGTTTGTCCGCGTTGCTGGCGGCAACGCAATCCCCCGCCGCATTCATGATAAAGGCGACATCCTCACCCATCGTGGTGCTTACCAGGCTCAAATAATCGCCTACCGCTTTGAGGCTAGCATCCTCAGACCAAGTCTTTTTCCGCAGTTCGACTGCCAGCGGTGAGGGGCGCACGTCTGCACCGAAGCGGGATAAGGCACTCAAGACCCCCCCGTCTCTTGCGACCAACGTCGGAATGCCGTGCAGGTCACTGAGATCAGAAGCGATACCTTCGGCAATATTTGCGGCTTGTTGTTCGATAGCGGCAGTTTTTTCCTGGATGAGCGCGTTGATGTGTGAAGCCAGAATGTGATCCGTAACAAACCAGGACAAGACCAAACAGAGCAAGAATACGATGGTCAACACGCCCCATAGAAGGAGCGTGGACTGGAGCAGCGCTTTGTAATTTTTCATGTTTTTTTGGTTCAGTGAGTCTCGAAGTCATATATTACGATAGTGCAAGCCCCCATTTTGTCACTCAACTACTCACAGATGAGGCGACATCTATCCTGACACAGGGGGGCCGGGGAGAAGATCAGAAAATTTTCTCTTTGAGCCGCTGTCTACGAGGCCGCACAGCCCCGAAACCCTATTGGCCAATCCGGCGATATCAGGAATTGGGCACCAATCGATCCGGTCTCCCATAACCCTGGAAAACTACCTCACAAGGAGGGAATTAACTCAAAATTATAGACACACCTGACGCGACAACTTCCTTGACACCTACCGCCAGCCGAGTCAGCCGAAAAGTCCGGCTGACCTGACCCTTATCCAAACCCTCAGCCTCGGCAATCTCTCTCAAGGTCTTGAATCGGCCACTCTCCAGCAACCCCATCCAAAAATAAGCCAACCCCAACGCACGCACCAGGGGGCTATCTTCCGCCGACTTCCTTTCCTGCCGCTCCATCACCGCCTCCATCCGAAAAGACTCCGGCGCATCCAGCGGCGTGATAATTTCCTTCCTCACCGTCCGCTTGATCAACCGCCAGGGGATGAAGGTTTGCATCTTCACCCCACCTGCGGGGTCTGGCAAATGAGTAAGGACGGGTTTCCCGAGGACGATCTGGTTTTTTCTTGGCATGATGGGGATCTCCTACTCAAAACTGTCAAAGAGCGCACGCTGTTCCTCCCAATCCACTGGCAGGTGGTGATGCTGAAACCAAGTCAGGTTTAGTCTGCGGGGCTGTGTCCCATCCAGCAGGCGTTCAATCAAGTCAGGAGCCAACAGGGTGAGACGGATGAGCTTGTTGACGGTGGCGTAATGCAGACCTTCCCGCCGGGAGATGTCCGAACCACTTTTCACGACTCCCTGGTCGAGCAACTGTTGCCAGTAGAATCCCCGGCCAAGTGCGACTAGGAAGTGGGTATCGTGGATTGGTGCGCCGGTGTCGGCAAGGCGACGGACACCATCCGGCGGCGGCTTGGATGGGGAGCAGGAATAGCGAACCCGGAAGGCAACAAGCCCAAGGGGATGCACTGGCGCAGCTTTAAGCGACTGAAAGCAGAGTACGCAGCTTTCGCCAATGCGTCATGGGCGAGCATGGCCGAACGGCTTACGCTGATGAAACGGCGGCTTGGGCCTTGAACCGCTTGATGACCTGGGCCGCTAAATCTGTTTCGCAAAATCGCACTCA
>JBAXSA010000188.1:0-5761 GCA_037130945.1 Pseudomonadota bacterium
CAGCGAAAACCCGGGGGTAGGGTATCGACCTGGAGTTCCGGGGTGTGCGGGAGGAATTGCAGACTGGTGGCGGGACAACCCAGCAGCCGCACTCCCTTGCGTTCCCCCTCATAGACCTGGTGAACATGCCCCCAGAGCAGAGCCCGGATGTTGGGATGGAGATCCATGCGGGAAAACAGTTCGCCGGGGTTTTCGAGCGCCATTTGATCGAGCCAGGGGCTGTGGACGGGAACCGGATGGTGATGGAGAAAGACCAGGACATGGCAATCCGGGTGTTGTTCCAACAGTTGGGAGAGCCGCTGAAGTTCCGCTTGGGAGAGCTGCCCGGCGGCGGCACCCGGCAAGGTGGAGTCGAGAAGCACCAGCAGCCAGTCAGGCACGGCGACCGCGCCCACGGTACGAACCCGGCCGTGATTCAGGGCACCACGGAGCCAACGGCCATTATCGTGATTGCCGGGCAGGCAATAAACCGGTGTCCCCAGACCCGTGAAACGCTCAAACAGCTCGCGATAACTGGCGAGACTGCCATCGTGGGCGAGATCCCCGGTCGCAATCACCATGTCGACCGGCCAAAAACGCTGGCGGATGAGGGCCAGCACCCGATCTAGGGATTGCCGGGTATCCACACCCCGAAACTGATCGCCGGGATGGCCTAGCAGGTGGGTATCGGAGATCTGAACGATGCGCAGGGGATGATTCATACTTCAAGGCCCAGTTTGGCCAGCCGGTAACGCATCTGGCGAAAGCTCATGCCGAGGCGTTTGGCGGCGGCGGTGCGGTTCCAGCGGGTGGCTTCGAGGGCTTCGAGAATGGCCTTTTTTTCGATGGCCTCCAGATACTCTTCCAGCGGTTGTTCGATCAGCGACTCGAACCTTGGCGGAGGGATATCCGCCAGGGTGATGCGCCCCCCTTCGCACAGGGTCACCGCCCGTTCGAGGATGTTTTCTAGCTCCCGGACATTGCCCGGCAAGGGATGGCGGGTCAAGGCCAGTAGCGCCTCGGGGTCAATGCCGAGGCCAGGGCTGTGGAGACTCTCCCGGAACCGGCCGAGGAAATGCGCCACGAGCGGAGCCACATCCTCGTGGCGCTCCCTGAGCGGCGGCAGGTGCAGTTCGATGACATTGATCCGATAGTAAAGATCCTGGCGAAATTGACCGGCCTCGACCAGGGCGGCCAGGCTTTGGTGGGTCGCGCTGATGATGCGGACATCCACCGGGATCTCGCGGGCTCCGCCCACCGGACGCACCGCCTTTTGTTGAATGACCCGGAGCAATTTGACCTGTAGCAGGAACGGCAGATCCGCCACCTCGTCGAGAAACAGCGTTCCCCCGTGGGCGGTCTGGAACAGGCCTTCCTTATCTGCGACGGCCCCGGTAAAGCTGCCCTTTTTGTGGCCGAATAGTTCGCTCTCGATCAATTCGGCGGGAATTGCGCCGCAGTTGACGGCCACGAATTCGCCACCCGCCCGCGGACCCAGGGTGTGGATGGAGCGCGCCGCCAGTTCCTTGCCGGTGCCGGATTCGCCGCTGATGTAGACCGGTGCCTGGTTGCGGGCGAGCTTGCCAATCAGCCGGCGAATCTCCTGCATGGGCGGTGAATCGCCGAGCAGAAGCGGGGTATCCGGTGTCGTCGAGCCCGCCGGCGTCGGCAGGCGCAGGGCGGTTTGCACCAGGAACCGGAGTACCTTGAGATCTAGCGGCTTCGAGACAAAATCGAAGGCACCGGCCTTCATCGCCTCCACCGCCGCTTCCATATTGCCGTGTGCGGTGATGACGGCCACGGGGACTCCCGGGAACTGGCCGGCGATGTGGCGTACCAGTTCGATGCCGTTGCCGTCAGGCAGTTTCAGGTCGGTCAGGCACAGGTTGACGCCACCCTGTTCCAGTTGGCGGTGGGCGCTGGCCAGGGTGTCGGCCTGGCGAACCGCCAGACCCTCCCGGCGCAAGGCCAGTGACAGCAATTCGAGGATGTCGGGCTCGTCGTCGACGATCAGGATTTGGGGGGGAGGCGGGGTCATGCGGGCGGCTCGTTCTCTGGAGAACCGGGGAAGGTCAGACGAAAACAGGTCTCCGGGCCATTGGGACGGTATTCGAGGATGAGGTGGTGGATCTCCGCCAGTTCCCGGGCAATGTAAAGGCCCAATCCGGTGCCGTTGGTTCGGGTGGTGAAGAAGGGCTCGAAGATCTGCCGCGCGGTTTGGGGATCGATACCCGGCCCGCGATCACAGACTTCGATGAACAGATCCCCTGCAGCGGTTTTCCCGACCACCACCCTGACCGGGGATTTTTGGCCATGAATCAAGGCGTTATCGATGAGATTCAAGAGGATCTGACGCAGCAGGCGTTCATCCGCGCACACCCTCGGATCGGGGGTTTCCAGGCCGAGTTCGAGCCGTTCCGGGGTCAGATGGCGGCCAATCCGCAGGTCTTCGAGGCACTCACGAAGCCAGCCATCCAGGATTATCGGCTGGGGTCTCTGGGGCTCGCGGCGCGAGAGTTGCAACACGGCGTCCACGGTTTCATTGAGACGGTTGCTATTGGACACCACCAGATCGGCCAGCCGGTGATCCTCGGACGACAGCGCCAAAGATTCCGCCAGCAATTGCCCGGCGGTATGAATGGCCGCCAAGGGGTTGCGGATCTGATGGGCAATGGCGGCACTCAGCCGGCCCAGGGCAGCCAGTTTTAATTGCTGGACACGCCGCGCCACCCAGGCGCTGTCCTCGAGAAAGATCAGCAGGCCATCCTGGCCCTGGTGCCCCAGCGGGGTGCAGGTGGCCAGCAGGGGATCGCGTTCTGGCAGGGTTTGAAAGAGCAGGGGTTCCCGGGTTCCGGCCAGGATGACCCGGGAAGACTGGGCCAACACCCTGGCCAGGGCCGGCGCGAAGAGGGCGAGCGAGCCCCCCATGGCGCTTTGCGGCAGGGTCAGGAGGGTGCGTGCGGTATCGTTGAGGAGCCGGATCCGCCGGCTGCCATCGATGACCAGGAGCCCCTGATCCAGGTGCCGGACGATGTAGTCGTTGAGTTGCGCCAGGTTGGCGAGGTCGATACCGCGCTGAAGGGCCAGTCCTTCACTGGCGGACAACCTCCGCCCGAGAAAATGGGCCAGCCAGGCGATGGCGAAATAGGCCCCGCCCAACATCCCGGTTTGGGTGTAGGCGGTAGTGGGGAACTGGTCGGCCAGGTCGGCATAGATCTGTTCGGTCAGCATCGCCAGTGCCGCGAGCGCCGCGAAGATCAGGGTGGCCCTGCCGCCCAGGAGCATGCAGCCAATCGCCACAGAGATCGCCAGCAAAAGCCCCAGACCCCTGCCGACCCCGCCACTGCCGTGCATCAGGAGGGTGATGGCCAGGATGTCAATAAAGAGGGCGAATTGCACCTGATATTCCATGGGACGATGGCAAAAGATCAGCAGCCCCGCACTGAGGCAGATCATGGACAGATAGACCGCAGCGGTCATTAGATAGAGACGGGGAAAGCTGTGCCCCAAAAAGACCGGGGCAAAGCGGGACAGGGGGGCGGCCAAGAGGAGTACCGCCAGAAAGAAACGGTACAGGAGAAAGACCCGCAAACCCCGCCGCTGTTCGGGAAAAGAGGCCAGACGCGATGACGCCTGGTTCGGGATCAAGCGGGCTCTCCGGGCCGGGGACCGGCCTGGCGGTGGCTGGGGGAACAATAGCCATGATGGCGGTCGTGGAGGGATGCCGAGCGCGGCACATGCACGCCACAATGGGCACACCTCACCATTTCTTCTGCGGCTTTCAGAGCGGGATGGGGTTTTAAAAGGGGAGCCGAGGTCGTCTGGCGTCGTGACAAACCGCGCCGGAGCAGGAGCAAAATCCCGAAAATCGCCGCCAGGATCATCAAAATGCGTAACGTCATGGGGACTGGAGACGCCGGAAATGGCTCAACCTCAACCGCCAGTGAAGCCCATCGCGGGTTTGTTCGATCGATTCGGGCATCACCTGGCCGGCCAGAAATTCCAGGTGAGTAGTTTTTTCAGATCCCTTGCCGGTTTGTTCTACCCGGTAACGCCGGCCAGTCCCCTCCCGGAGGATGTGATAGCGGTAGTGGTGGAGCTTGCCCCTCTCCACCACCGGGAGTTCCAGGACGGACGAGTCTTGAGAGATAGCCATGAGAAGGCTGATCAGCTGTGACAGGCGGTCGAGGGTGCCATCCGGGATCTCCAGGTTTTTCTCACGGCCCTTCACCTGTGTTTGTGCCGTGTGTTTTGAGAGCGAGGGGGGGTCGAAGCGTATCTGCTCGGCGCCCGCCTGACCTTGCAGGGAATCCAGACGGTAGTTGCGAGGTGAGACCCGGCCGTCCAGAATCAACCCCTCGCTGACCTCGTGCCCCTCGTGACTAGCCAGGAAACTGGCAGCACCGTTGGGGGTGAGGGTCAGCGCGAGCCGGTAACGATCCGGGGCCGGTCGCTCCCAACGCAATATCACAGTGCCGAGCAGCATCTCGTCTATCTGAAGCTGGTACTGGGCCTCGAAGGGTGCCGGTGGCCAGGGCTCGGCAAACGCGAGCAGGCTCCATAGCCCCAGAAGGCTCGTGAGGGCGACGCCAACGATCCCGGAAATTCGCTTATTCATAGCCTGTCCCCTCCACGCGCACTGGCCCGGCCAGGGGCAGGCCATCCAGCCAGACCCGTTCGTCCTCGCCCAGCACCAGCCGTCCCTCAGCAAACCAGCGTACCGCCAGCGGATAGATGCGGTGTTCCTGAATGAGTACCCGGGCGGCCAGGGTCTGGGGATTGTCCCCCGTGAAAACCGGCACCCGGGACTGGAGAATCAGGGGGCCGCCATCCAGTTCCTCGGTGACGAAGTGGATGGTCGCGCCATGCTCGGCCTCACCCGCTTCCAGGACTCGCCGATGGGTCTCAAGGCCACGGAATTTGGGCAACAGGGAGGGGTGGATGTTGAGCAACCGGCCGCGATAATGCTGCACGAAGGCGGGTGTGAGAATGCGCATGAAACCCGCCAGCACCACCAGGGCGGGCTGATAGGCGTCAATGGCCGCCCACAACGCCTGGTCGTAGGATTCCCGATCAGGAAAATGCTGTGGGCTGACCATCCGGGCGGGAATGTGTGCCTGCGCGGCGCGGGTCAGCCCGAAGGCCTCCGGCTGGCTGCTGATCACCGCACGGAGGGTAAATGGGAATCCGGTCGCGGCGCGGTCGATCAGGGCCTGTAGGTTGGAGCCGTTACCAGAAATCAAAACCACCAGGGGACAGGTGTCAGTCATCGGGCCATTCTCCCAGAAACACCACTTCGGGAGGCCCCTCACCTGCGGCAATCTCACCCGCCAGCCAGGCGGTTTCGCCCAGCGCCAGGAGTAATGCCAAGGCCTGGTTCACGGCGGAAGCGGGCAGGCAGATCAAGAGACCAGCACCGCAATTAAAGGTTCGCAGCATCTCCCGGGGGGCGATACGGCCGGTTTGGCGCAGCCATTCAAAAACCGGGGGTAGCCGCCAGCTGTCGAGGTCAATGATCGCCCGGGTATCGACAGGTAATATCCGGGGCGGGTTCTCGATCAAGCCACCCCCGGTGATATGGGCGATCCCATGAACCTCAATCTCATTGAGCAACGCCAGCACCGCTTTGACATAGATCCGGGTGGGTGCCAACAGGGTTTTTCCCAGGGATCGGCCATCGGAGGTACCGGGAAGCGGGGCCGCGAGTTCGGCACCACTAACCGCCAGCCATTGGCGAATCAGGGAGTAGCCATTGGCGTGGGGGCCCGAGGCCGCCAGGGCA
>JBAXSA010000189.1:0-5697 GCA_037130945.1 Pseudomonadota bacterium
CTCGGGACGGGCATCGCGTACCGCTTCGATCCGTACCCGGACTCGCAAGGCCTTGCCCGCCAGGGGGTGATTCCCATCGATGGTGATGCGACCTTTTTCTATGCGGGAGACTCGAAACAGGCGACTCTCACCCGCCTCGTTCTCCATTTCGAACTCGGCACCCACATAGCGAATCTGGGGCGGGACGTTGTCGATCTCGTCGGTAAACGTCAGGGCCGGATCATGCGCGCCGAAACCTTCCTCCGGCGACACCTCCATTTCCACGGTATCGCCTACGGACTTGTGCAACAGGGCGGCATCCAGCCCCCCGATAATCTCTTGATCGCCCCCATGAACATAATGGACAGGGATGTCGCTTTGCTCCAGAACCTGGCCCTGAGCATCGGTCATGCTATAGGTCAGGGACACCCACTTGCCGTAACAAACCCGCTCGATCCGAGACGACATCACGGCCACCCTACCCTCGCCGCCGGCGCAAACTCTCGATGGCCCGCAACTGGGCAATGGCCGAGGCCAGTTCCGCCTGGGCCTTGGCGTATTCGAAGACCGCCAGTTTTCCCGCCAGGGCATCCTCGGCTCGCTGTTTGGCTTCTAGGGCCGCCGCCTCGTCGAGATCATGGGCGCGTATGGCGGTATCGGCCAATATCGTGACAGTCCCCGGCTGGATCTCGACCAGGCCCCCGGAGACGTAGTAGTGATCCCGTTCCTCGCGTCCGGGCACCTGCACCCGCACCTCCCCAGGGCGAAGCTTGGTCAGCAACGGGGCATGGCGCGGCAGCACCCCGATCTCACCCATCTCGGCGGGTAGGAAAATCATCTCGGCCAGTCCCGAATGAAGGCTTCCCTCGGCACTGACGATATCAACATGGAAGGTCATGGCCATTGGAATTGCTCCTGGAGGTTCGTCAAACGCTTAGATGCCGGCCTTCTGGACGGCCTCCTCGACTGAACCAATCATGTAGAAGGCCTGTTCGGGAAGATGGTCGTATTCCCCATTGACAATGGCCTTGAATCCGGCAACGGTATCCTTCAGGGAGACGTACTTACCGGCCGAACCCGTGAAGACTTCGGCAACGAAGAAGGGCTGCGAAAGAAACCGTTGAATCTTGCGGGCTCGGGAGACAGACAGCTTGTCTTCCTCGGACAACTCGTCCATTCCGAGAATCGCGATGATGTCCTTGAGTTCCTTGTAGCGTTGCAACAGACCCTGCACGGAACGGGTCACATCGTAATGATCCTGGCCAATCACCAGCGGATCCACCTGGCGGGAAGTGGAATCCAGGGGGTCGACCGCCGGATAGATACCCAACTCGGCAATCTGGCGCGACAACACCAGGGTTGCGTCCAAATGCGCAAAGGTGGTGGCTGGCGAGGGGTCGGTGAGATCGTCGGCCGGCACATAGACCGCCTGAATCGAGGTAATCGAGCCCGTCTTGGTCGAAGTGATACGCTCTTGGAGAACCCCCATCTCCTCGGCCAGGGTCGGCTGATACCCCACTGCGGAGGGCATGCGTCCCAGCAGCGCGGACACCTCGACACCAGCCAGGGTATAGCGGTAGATGTTATCGACGAAAAACAGCACGTCACGGCCTTCGTCACGGAAATATTCGGCCATGGTCAGGCCGGTCAGGGCCACGCGCAGACGGTTACCTGGCGGCTCGTTCATCTGGCCATAGACCAGCGCCACCTTGTCGAGTACGCCCCCTTCGGCCATCTCGTGATAAAAATCGTTGCCCTCGCGGGTGCGTTCCCCTACCCCCGCGAACACCGAAAATCCACTATGCTCGACGGCGATGTTGCGGATCAACTCCATCAGGGTGACGGTCTTGCCCACCCCGGCACCGCCAAAGAGACCCACCTTGCCGCCCTTGGCAAAGGGGCAGATGAGATCGATGACCTTGATGCCAGTTTCCAAAATCTCGGTGTTGGCGGCCTGTTCGGCAAAAGAAGGGGCACTACGATGGATCCCCCAGCGCACGGCGGTGTCTATCGGCCCTTTTTCGTCCACGGGATCGCCCAGCACATTCATGACGCGGCCTAGGGTACCTTGCCCCACCGGCACCAGAATGGGCTCTCCCGTCTGGAGTACCGGCAGACCCCGCCGCAAACCGTCGGTGCCCCCCATGGCAATGGCCCGGACGACCCCGTCGCCAATCTGTTGTTGAACCTCCAGGGTGAGATCCGCCTCTTCGATACGCAGGGCATCGTAGATCTTTGGCATCCGATCCCGGGGGAACTGGACGTCCACCACGGCACCAATGATCTCGACCACTTTACCTGAAGTCATCTGGGTTCCTCGCTGTTCTTGATACCTGTAAGACGCAATGACCAGGCTCGGCGGGTCGGCTAGATGGCCGCCGCGCCACCAACAATCTCGGCGATTTCCTGGGTAATTGCCGCCTGCCTGGCCTTGTTGTAGATGAGTTGCAATTCGCGAATCAGTTCAGCCGCATTATCATTAGCCGATTTCATGGCCACCATTCGGGCTGCCTGTTCGCAGGCGGCATTTTCAACCACTGATTGATACACCAGGGATTCGATATAGCGGTCGAACAGGACATCCAGCAAGGCTTGGGGGCTTGGCTCGTAGATGTAATCGTAAAGACGGCTGGGCGCATCGTCGATCCGTCCCTCGATCGGCACCAACTGCTCCATGATCGGACGATAGACCATGGTATTGACGAAGAGATTGTAGGCGATAAAAATGCCGTCGATCTCTCCCTGATGATAGGCATCCAGCATCACCTTCACCGACCCAATCAATTGCTGGATATGAGGAGGATCCCCCAAATGCGTGACCTGGGCCCGTATCTGTCCGCCCACCCTGCGAAAAAAACCCAACCCCTTCTGGCCGATCACGCAATAAGAAACACCGACCCCCTGTTTTTGGCGGTTCCGGATATCCCGAACCACCACACGAAAAAGATTGTTGTTCAAGCCGCCGCATAACCCCCGATCAGAGGACACAACGATCACCCCAATCTCCTTGACCTTGTGGGGCTTCACCAGAAAACTGTGCTTGTATTCTGGTACCGCATAGGCAACATGCTCGATGACCTGTCGCATCTTCTCCGCATAAGGCCGGGAGGCCCGCATGCGAGCCTGCATCTTGCGCATCTTGCTCGCAGCCACCATCTCCATGGCCTTGGTGATCTTCTGCGTACTCCTCACGCTGGTGATCTTGGTTCGGATCTCTTTGGCACCGGCCATTCATTACCCCTAAGCAATTTGCCTCTAAGCGAATCTTACCGACCGCGACATCACCAAGAATGATTGGCCTTAAAATCCCGCATCGCGGTATGTAGGCGTTTGACGATGCCGTCGTTGTAGTCTTTGGTCTCGTCGATATGCCTTAGGAGATCCGCCTGATGGGACTTCATATAGCTTTGTAGCGCGGCTTCAAACGCCACAATCTTCTTCGCATCCACTTCATCCATATAACCTTCATTGACGGCAAACAACGAAGCGGCCATTTGCGCCACGCTCATCGGCGAATACTGCCCCTGCTTCATGGTTTCCGTGACGCGCTGACCCCGTTCCAGTTGTTTGCGGGTGGATTCATCCAGATCCGAAGCGAATTGCGAAAAGGCTGCCAACTCACGGTATTGGGCCAGGGCCAAACGCACGCCCCCGCCAAGTTTTTTGATGGTCTTGGTCTGAGCCGCGCCACCCACCCGCGACACCGACAGCCCCGCGTTGATGGCCGGGCGGATATTGGCGTTAAACAGGCTGGATTCGAGGAAGATCTGTCCATCCGTGATCGAGATGACATTGGTGGGCACGAAGGCCGACACATCACCCGCCTGGGTTTCGATGATCGGCAATGCCGTGAGCGATCCGGTCTTGCCCTTCACCTCGCCGTTAGTCGCCTTTTCCACATAATCGGCATTGACGCGGGCAGCCCGCTCCAAAAGCCGCGAGTGCAGATAGAAAACGTCGCCCGGATAGGCCTCTCGCCCTGGCGGAAGGCGCAGCAGCAGAGACACCCGACGGTAGGCCCAGGCCTGTTTGGTCAGGTCATCGTAAACGATCAGGGCATCCTCGCCGCGATCCCGGAAATACTCCCCCATCGTACAACCCGAATAGGGTGCAATATATTGCAGCGCCGCAGATTCCGAGGCCGAGGCCACGACCACGATGGTGTGATCCATCGCGCCATGTTCCTGGAGCTTGCGAACCACGGTGGCGACCGACGAGGCCTTCTGTCCAATCGCCACATAGATGCACTTAATGCCAGTGCCTCTTTGATTGATAATGGCGTCGATCGCCACCGCCGTCTTGCCGGTTTGACGGTCGCCAATGATCAGCTCCCGCTGACCTCGACCAACCGGCACCATGGCGTCAATCGCCTTGAGACCGGTCTGAAGCGGCTGGCTCACGGATTTTCGTGAAATCACGCCGGGTGCCACCTTTTCGATGGGCGATGTCAGGGTGGTGGCTATGGGGCCCTTCGCGTCAATGGGCTGCCCCAGGGCATTCACTACCCGGCCCAGCAGTTCCCTACCCACCGGTACTTCGAGGATGCGGCCCGTGCATCGCACCGCATCACCCTCGCTGATATGCCGGTAATCGCCCATGATCACGGCACCAACGGAATCACGCTCCAGATTCAGGGCCAAACCAAAGGTATTGCCGGGAAACGCCAGCATTTCGCCCTGCATCACCTCCGACAGGCCATGGATACGGGCGATACCGTCCGTTAGGCTGACCACCGTTCCCTCGGTATGGGCTTGGCTTTGGATTTCGAACTTTTCGATCTTGCTGCGGATCAGTTCACTAATTTCGGATGGATTGAGCTGCATGCTGACTTCCTACTAAAAAGCTAATTCGTTGGCCAGACCCTGGAGCCGTCCGCGTATCGATCCGTCGATCACCCAATCGCCGACGCGAATCACCGCCCCTCCAATCAGGGCCGGGTCATTTTTCTCCAATAGGCCGATCTCGCAACCAAAGCGCTGTTTGAGCGCTTGTGTCAACTGATCCTTTTCGTTTTCACCGAGGGGATAGGCGCTACACACCACCACATCCATCAGACCCTCTGCCTCTTTACGGAGTCTCTCATACAGTCCGACGATATTCGGAAGCAATTCGACGCGACCGTTTCGTACCAACAATCGCAGTAAATTAGCCCCCGCCTCGTTGACTTGTCCTTCCGACACTTCTAGCAGTAGGGATTCCCGCTGTGACCGTAACAAACGCGGGTCTTCCATGATTCGGGATAAATCGGGATCCGCCAGCGCCACCGAGAGGAACCGGAGCATCTCAGACCAGATGGCCAGGGTTCCGGTTCGCCGAGCCTCGGCAAAAATGGCTTGAGCGTAGGGACGAGCCAATGTTGTGCGGGTTACTGCCATAACGCGGTTCTCGTCACAACTGCCGCGAGAACCCGTCGAGAATCTCGCGGTGCGCCACGCCGTCTATCTCCTTCTGGAGAATTCGCTCGGCAGCCGCAATAGCCAGGCGGCTAACCTGCTCGCGCAACCGTTCACGGGCCTGGAGATACTCGTTCTCGGCATCTGACCGGGCGGCGGACAGGATGCGATCCCCCTCGGCACGAGCGTCCCCCTTGGCCTCATCCAGCATCTCTCCGGCGCGCCGCTGGGCGCTCTCAAGGATATCGCTAGCCGCATCCTTGGCCTCTCGCAGCATGTCTCGCGCACGATGTCCCGCAAGCTCCTTCTCATGCCGACCTCGCTC
>JBAXSA010000190.1:0-5677 GCA_037130945.1 Pseudomonadota bacterium
ACCGGGCGACGCGGTGTGGTGTCTTCCCGACGAATTCACCGATGCCCAACTCGCCTTGGCGCTGGAAACCCTATGGCAGGATCCGGTTCGCCGGATGGCGTTGGGCCAGCGTGCCAGGGAAGTCATCGGCCGTTATTACGCACCAGCGGTGTGCGCTGATCGCTATGCCGAGGCCATCGAGACGTTTTGGGATCAGTCCAAAACCGGCGTTCCGGCCCTGATCGAGGCGCTGGCAAGAAAAAGGCTCGCGCCATTGGAGACGGCTGAAGGTCTCGCAATCGCCCAGTCAATGGCCCACAACCACCCGGAAAAAAGACCCGCTCGTCAGCTGTTTCTGGATGTTTCGGGGTTGGTGAAGGAAGATTCAAAAACCGGTGTGCAGCGGGTGACACGCAGCGTCCTGAGGGAACTTTTGCACCACCCGCCCGCCGGTCACCGGGTTCTGCCCGTGTATGCTACGCCCGAGATTCCAGGTTATTGCCACGCCCGCCAATTCACCCTGCGATTCCTGGATTGCCCCTCGGACTGGGTGGAGGATCACCCCATCGAGGCGCAACCCGGCGACCTCTTTCTGGGTCTGGATTTGCAGCACCAGGTCGTGATTGCTCAAGAGGATTATTTGCGTCACCTGTACCGGATAGGAATCCGGGTGTATTTCGTCGTGTATGACCTATTGCCGGTTCAAATGCCCCACAGGTTTCCGCCGGGCACGGAACCGGGCCACGCGGCCTGGCTGAGGACGATTGCCCAGTTCGATGGCGCGCTGGCGATATCCCGGGCCGTTATGGACAGTTTGCGGGAATGGCTGGCGATCCACGGCCCGGCGCGTCATCGTCCCTTCCGGTTGGGCTGGTTTCACCAGGGCAGCGATATTGACCACTCCGCGCCTACAACCGGACTGCCCGGCGATGCGGCGGCGGTGTTGAGCCAGTGGGCGGGTTGTCCGGGTTTCCTGATGGTCGGCACCCTGGAGCCACGCAAGGGCCATGCCCAGACGCTGGCGGCCTTTGAGAGCCTGTGGCGGGAGGGGGTTCAGGCCCATCTGGTGATCGTTGGCAGGGCCGGCTGGATGGAGGCCCTGGTGGAATCCATACGCAGCCACCCAGAACGCAACCGGCGTCTATTTTGGCTGGAAGACACCAGCGACGAATACCTGGAAAAGATCTACGCCGCCTCCACCTGTCTGATCGCCGCCAGCGAGGGCGAAGGCTTCGGGCTGCCCCTCATCGAAGCGGCCAGGCATAAAATACCCCTGATCGTCCGTGACATCCCGGTATTTCGCGAAGTGGCGGGTGAACACGCCTTTTACTTCCGGGGCATGGCACCGGAAGATCTGGCCAGGGCGGTGAAGGATTGGCTGGAACAGTACGCCACCGGCCGGCATCCCTCCTCGGAGGGTCTGGCCTGTCTGACCTGGAAAGACAGCGTCGAACAGCTAAAACGCACTCTCCATAGTTTTTATTCTCCATGAGTGACTCTCCATGAGCGATCACGATCCTTCCTATTGGGGCGTTTTGACACGCCTGGTGCCCCCAGGCACCGGGCGCGTGTTGGTCGATGTGGGTGCCAACTGTGGCGACATGACCCAGCTATTCACCTCGACCCATCCGGACGCCAGAATCCTCGCCCTAGAACCCAACCCGGAGGTTCATGCCGGATTGTCCAGGCGATTCGCGGCCAATCACCGGGTACGCTGCATTCACGCGGCGCTGTCCAATGGCAACGGCACCACCAGGTTCCATGTCAACCGGATCCCTGCGACGAGTTCATTCTTCCCGCGCGTCACCGACAGCCGGCGCTATTTTTCAAGCGAGGACGCGCTGGATCGGATGATTGAGGTGCCCACCCTGACACTCGATACCCTGGCGAGGCAGGAAAATCTGACCCACATCGATTTGCTCAAACTGGATACCCAGGGTGCCGAGCGGGTGATCTTCGAAGGTGCGGCGGAGTGCCTGTCGCGGCAGATGATCGACGTCATCTACACGGAGTTTTTCTGTATTCCTCATTATCAGGACGCCCCCCTGCTGCACCATCTCTGGGCACTGCTGGATTCTCATGGATATAGTCTGTATGACCTCTTCAAAGGTCCCCATGGGCGGAATGGACAACTGCGCTTCGGGGATGCGATTTTCGTCAGCCAGCGGTTCCGGGCCAGGGTGCTGGACAGCCTATCCGAAGAGGATTAACCGGGTGACCGCCAAACATCTGCTGGTCACGACTTCTTACGCGCTGATCTTGCTCAATACCCAGGACGGCAGCCATCAAATTCTGGACACCGGTGCCGGGCTTTACTTCGGACTGGCATTGCGCGATGGCAAGCTCTGGGTGGCGGCGCGTCGGCGCATGGTGTCCTCCGGGGTGCCCCAGACGCAGGAAAATGGCGAGATCCGGATTTTTGAGGGTGCCCGGCACCTGATGGATCGCTGGCAGGCCCCCTTCCCATTGCGCGATCTGCACCAAATCGCCTGGGTCGGAGAGGATCTGTGGGTCACCTGCTGTTTTGACAATCTGGTGGCCATCCGCCATCCCAACGGCGATTGGGAACGCTGGTTTCCCCTGGGTCAACCGGAGAGCGAGCCCTTTGATCGCAACCACTTCAACAGTCTGTGGGTGGAAGGGTCGCGGGTCTGCATCCTGGCGCACAACCGCGACCATCCCCCCAGCGAGCTGTTGTTCTTTGATTCACGCAGCCGCACCCTGCTGGATCGCCTGCCACTGGGGGATCAGGCCCACAACGTCTGGCGGGTGGGCGATGAGTATTGCACCTGCTCTTCCCGGGAAGGGCGGTTGATCGGCCATCGCGGGTTTTTTGCCGTCGAAACCGGGGGCTTTCCCCGCGGGGTGGCTCGCATCGGCGACGAATGGTTCATCGGCATCTCGCAACTCGCCGAGCGTGACGCACGCGATCTGACCACGGGTCAGATCGCCGTATTCGATGCAAATTGGCGCGAAAAACGGCGCATCCCGCTCACCAACCAGGGGTTGATCCTCGATCTCTTGCCGGTATAGTCAGCCCCCTCCTCCCACCCGGCGGATCTCGCATTGCGGGGCTAGGTTGTAGACCCCCGCCCAGTGAATGGCGTCGTAATTTCTCAGCACGGTGAAGGCGAGCGCATTTTGCAAACGCGCCAGGGCCTCCCGGAATTCGCCCTGATGCGACCCTTCGTTGGCCACGCCAGCCGTCAGGGTGTATTGCCCCTCGGCCAGTGCCAAATGGCGGATGAAAAAATCCACTTCCACGACCGTCCCGGCCCGCACCAGGCCGAGGCTTTGCCGCATGCCGTAGGTGGTCGTCATGAAAATTGCTTCGCCCCGGCTGTCCCTGATCTGGAAACCGGCATGGGGATCGGCGTATGGCGCTGCAAAGCGAATTCTGACGCGGATAACCACCTCGCTGCCGCTAATCAGGCTGTCCACGATCTGTTGTCCCGAGTCGAGCATCTGGACGCTCTCGATACCGGCCCCCGCTGTGGCATAGGAACCCACAGTTTGTACCCGCTGACACCCCTCACCTTCCGGCCCCCTCTCCCCTTGAGGGAGAGGGTTGGGGTGAGGGGTGTCAGCAGCGGCTTCCTCCATCACCTGAAGTGCCGCCGGGTCGAGGTTGGCGTGCTGAACCAAGCGCGCATTGTAGAGGTCGATGACTGCTTTCGGCTTGTCATCCAGGGCAATGCGCCCGTCTTCGATCAGGATGGCGCGCTCGCAGAGTGAATAGACGCTGCCAAGGGCATGAGACACAAACAGCAAGGTCGTCCCCGCCTCGCGGAAGGCGCGAATGCGCGCAAAGCATTTTTGCTGGAAGAACACATCGCCGACCGCGAGCGCCTCGTCGACGATCAGGATGTCCGGCCGGATCGCTGTGGCCACGCTGAAGGCCAGGCGCACCTGCATACCGGTGGAATAGACACGAACCGGTTGATCCAGATAGTCGCCGATATCGGCGAAGGCCTCGATGGCACCGAACTCACGGGCAATCGTTTCGCTGGAATGACCCATCAGACGCCCCGCCATGAAGACGTTTTGCCGTCCGGTAAAGTCCGGATGAAAGCCCATGCCGAGTTCTAAGAGCGCGGCGATCTGTCCGCCCGCCGCTACCCGCCCCTCCGTGGGTAGTGTGGTGCCGGTGATGATCTTGAGCAGGGTACTCTTGCCCGCCCCGTTGCGGCCGATGATCCCCACCGCCTCGCCAGGAGACACGCTAAAGTCGATGTTTCTCAGTACCCAGCGGGGTTCATGACGGGGGAGACCGCGTGGATCCAGCCACTCGAACAGGCGCGCCCAGCGGTTGGGATAGCGTTTATAGGCCTTGCCGAGTTGGCTGACGAGGATATGGCCCATCACAGTTCGTCCACGATTTCGCCGACCAGGCGCAGAAACACCCGGGCCGACAGCCACAACAGCAACAGGGTCAAGACCGTCACGCCCAGCAACGAAGACCAGTCCGGCCAGGCGTGACCCAACAGCAGGCCATGATAGGCCTGAGTCAGGGGGTACAGGGGATTCCAGGCCAGCAGGGATCGCGTCTCCCCGGAGAGGATCGCCGTGCTATAGACAATGGGCGTGAACCAAAACCAAAATTGCAGAGCCACGCCGACAAACTGCCCCACATCACGGAAAAATACGTTCATGGTCGCAGTCAGCAACCCCAGACCCACCGCAAAACCCACATGAATCAGCAACAGCGGGAAGAGAGCCAGCAGCGGCCAGCCCGGCCATTGTCCAATGAGCAGCAAAAACAGCAAGAACAGGGAGAAAACAATGGCAAAATCCGTCAGGGCCGACAGTACCACGATCAGGGGCAGGCACGAGCGCGGAAAACTCGCCTTCTTCAGCAGGTTGGCATACTGCGGAAACACCCCCTGCAGGCGCCCGATGATGTCCGCGAACCCGTTCCAGGGGAGCAAGCCGGCACATAGATAGATGCTGTAGGCGAAAGGGTTGGATTCGTGGCCGGCCAGCGAGGCGCGCATCATGCCGGCAAAGATCAGGGTGTAGATCAGGATCATCACCAGCGGGTTCAGCACCGCCCACAGGCCGCCGAGCAGCGAGTGGGTGTAGCGCTGCGCGAACTCCCGCCCGACATTGGCGAAAATAAAACCCCGGTATGCCCAGAGTGAACGCAGCATGACCGGGACGAAATGGGACGGGGAAAATTGAGGACGCATCGCTAGTCATTCCAAGGTTTGAGCCTGTCTTTTTATCACAGGGTTGAAGGGGATCAAAGCCTTTTGGGAGCGATGGGCTTCATGTTACCGTAACCGCCTTGCCCGCTCTGCCCGCCGCACGATCCACAGGTTTTTCAAAAATGCCAGAACAGGATACCTCCCACCGATTATCCCAAGGTAAATCCCGCGTGAACGATCCCGTCTCCGCAGGATCTTGGCTGGAACGCTTGGCCGTGCGCATCCGGCGCTGGCCCCGGATTCATCGCATCGCGGCGTGGGGATGGCAACGTTATCTCTGGCTCTTGGGAGCCGTACCGTGCTATCCGCGTCTGTTCTATCCGCTGCGCTGGGTGCGTTGGCTGTTGACATTGCCTTCGCTGGCCGACCAGGGGGCCCGTTTGGCCCAACAGGCCGAAAACACCGGGACACGAATCTCGCATCTTGAGACACAAACCTCGCATCTTGAGACACAAACCTCGCATCTTGAGACACAAACCTCGCATCTTGAG